>NZ_JBFTLD010000001.1:0-109309 GCF_056396265.1 Allobosea sp. 05T422_2
TGGTGGTGCGAACAGACACATCAAGACCGACGAACAGCTCCATGGCAGGCCTCCTGACCGGTTGGATCGATGGAGCCTGACCGGAAGACCGCTCTCCGTCATCCCGTATCAACGGGCGGCCGGAGCCCCAACAACCCGATCTTTTTGTTTCGCGATCGGTGCTCGCGGTTCGGGCGCGAGTTCGGGGCGCTTCCTTTGAAACGCGGCGCCGGTTTGGGTGGTGGTAGGCGGTCCTTGGCAAATTGGCGGGATCCAGAAGGCAAGCCCGAGATAGGGGAGCCGAAATCACGATGAGTCTGATCGATAAAGTATCGACGGTTCTGCGACAGGCAGCTGCAGAGGCGATTTTGCCGCGCTTTCGCAATCTGACCGCGCGTGATGTGGAGGAAAAGTCCCCGGGAGAACTCGTCACCGTTGCCGATCAGCATGCCGAACGGTTGATCGGCGAGCAATTGCTGCTGCTCGATCCGTCCGCCAGGGTCGTGGGCGAGGAAGCCTGCGCCAAGACGCCTGCATTGGCTGACACTCTCGATCGGGGCACCGTCTGGTTGATCGATCCGCTGGACGGCACCGGAAATTTCATTTCCGGCCGAGGACCATTTTCGATCATGCTTGCACTGCTTCGCGAAGGCGAGGTCGTCGCAGCCTGGATGCTCGATCCGTTGTCGGATCAGCTTCATGTCGCCGAACTGGGCAGCGGCGCCCAGATCAATGGAGTGCCCGTGGTCGCTGATGGGAAGCCGGATGGGCTGCGGCGGGGCTCGATCTCCACTCGTTTCCTGCCGCCTGACGTGCTTGAGGTCATCGAGGCGCGCTTGGATCGAGTGCCCTTGATCGTGCCGCCGCTGCTTTGCGCGGGGGCCGAATATCCTGCCATTGCCACTGGCGAGCGCGATTTCGCCGTCTTCTGGCGAACGCTGCCATGGGATCATCTGCCCGGAACGTTGTTCCTGAGCGAGGCTGGCGGCCGCGTCGCGCGCTGGGATGGTTCGCCCTATCGCGCTGGACAAGACGGCTCTGGCCTCTTGGCAGCGCGCACGCCCGAACATTGGCGAGCGACGCACACGGCGCTCTTCGATTGGCGCAATGATCGCTCAGGGCCGAGCGAGTCTTGGTTGCGAGCGCTCGACTAGACCCGTTCGAGCGCGCGATGCGGGAGGTCAGGCAAGGTCAGGCCGATGGCATCGCCTGAGCGGATTTCGCCGCCCGCCAGAACGATCGCCATGATTCCGGACTTGCGAACGAGCCGGCCCTCGGAATCGCGCCCGAGGACAGCGGAGAGGAGTCCGGGACGGAAGCAGGCTCTCTGGCACAGAGCGCGTGGCTTGGCGAGCGGGGCGCTATTTGGTCAGGATCAACCGGTCGCGGGCGGTGACGCGCAGGCGATAGGCCTCGCCAAGATGCATCAGGATGACCTCGCGTCCGGTGCCGACCAATTGGCGGACGTCGACGACCGGGACGTCCGATTGTCCGGAGTGGGGTGCTGTCTTGCCAGCAAGATCAGATGGCGGAACGGAACTCATCGCAGCGATCCAAATCGATAATCTGCAGGAGGCAGACAAGGTTCGGCGCTGATCTTCCGTAGAGCTTCAGTATTGAACGATAATCATTACAAACTACGTCGGTATCAGCCTATGAATTAGGTCGCTTTCAATCGCGCCGTCAAGGCGGTGGTCCTGTTCCGACTTCGGGCCACTGCTTCCGCACGAAAAAGCCGGACCTGCGGGGCAGGTCCGGCTTGCGACCGGCGTCGGAATGCTTCGGGGATCAATGATCCGCTTCGAGTCCGCCGATATGTTTCTGGGTGTAGAGTTCGATGCCGACGCGCTCGATGAGGTCGAGCTGGGTCTCGAGGAAGTCGATATGACCTTCCTCATCCTTCATCAACGCCTTGAACAGGTCCTCGGACGGGTAGTCGCCGACCTCGCGGCAATACTTGGCCGCTTCCTGATAGAGTCCGCGCGCCTCGACCTCGGCCTTGAGATCGCACTCGATCACTTCCTTGACGTTCTCGCCGATGCGCAGTGCGTCAAGCGTCTGCAGATTGGGGAAGCCCTCGAGGAAAAGGATGCGGTCGACGAAACGGTCGGCATGGACCATTTCCTCGATCGATTCCTTCTTCCAGGTCTTGGCCATCTCCTTCAGCCCCCAATTGTCGAGCATCCGGTAGTGCAGCCAGTACTGATTGATCGCGGTCAGCTCGGAGCGGAGCCCCTTGTTGAGGTATTCGATGACCTTCTTGTCACCCTTCATCGCAGCTCTCCTCGGGCTCACATCACATTAGAATGATCCTAATGTAGAGCGGCAATTCGGAGAATGAAAGGGAGAAGTCGCGCCAGGACCGGGAAATATCGACGTGGCCCGCGGCCGAGAAGCCTCAGGCCGCGATCGTGTCTTTCTCGATCGCCAGCCCGTCCATCATCTGGGTGACGGAGACATGCACCGCGCATTCAACGTCGCGACTGGCGCAGGAATGGCATTGGCTGGCGCAGGCGGCGCGGGCCTCAGCAAGAATGGCTCTGACGGCCCGGGCGCAACGTCCGCAGTCCGGGCTGCAGCCCAGACAGTCATAGGCCTCGCCAGCCGTCACCGGTCCAGTGCCATCGGGGGCAATGGTTCCCTTGATCTGCCGACAGGACAGGACGTTGCAGGAGCAGACGATCACGCGTGGTGCCCAGCTCCGGCGGCGACCCGGGTCTCGACTTCGGCGCCATCGGCGTTGCGCAGGCGGACAATGACCTCCACGGACGAGATCATCATGCCTTCCGGGGCGACGGGCAGGCCGGAGACCTGGATTTCCGAGCCAGGGATGTCGACGACGGTTTCGTCGTCCTCGTTATAGAAATGGTGATGCTCCGACACATTGGTGTCGAAGAAAGTCTTGGGGCCGGACACCGAAACCTGGCGGAGCAGGCCAGCTTCCGAGAACTGCCGCAGCGTGTTGTAGACGGTCGCGAGGGACAGCGGTTCGCGGGCGCGCAGCGCCTCCTCATAGAGCATTTCGGCGCTGACGTGCCGGTCGCCCTTGGCGAAGAGCAGCCAGCCCAGCGCCATGCGCTGCCTGGTCGGACGCAGGCCAGCATTGCGTAGCCGCGTTTTCACCGCGCTGATCGGGCAGGAAGCAGGGCTCTTCTGCGGCCACGGAATCTGTTCCGCGGCAGCACGGGCCTGGCTGGGATCCTTCACGGGCAAAACGCTCATCGGTACGCCTTCCACATCGCCGGCATGCCGGCCTCGTAGTTTAGAAAATATCTAAACTACTGATATCATTGCTATATTTGGCGGGACTCCGCGCGAATGTCAATCCGGAGCCGGCTGCGACACGGTGCATCAGGTCCCGGCGCGGCTAGTGCCCGGCCTCGGCGGGGGGCGCTTTGGGCGGCTTGCGCATGAACACGGCCAGCACGACCAGCCCTGCAAAGATCCAGGTCAGGCCGAGAAAGACATCGCCGAAGGCCATGACCAAGGCCTCGCGATGGGCGAGTTGACTGATTTTGGCGAGCGCCATCGCCTCGGCATTGGCGCCATAGCTGGCGAAAAGCTGCATCATCTGGGCCAGCCTCTCTTCGGCGACCTGGCTGCCGACAGCGACAGCTTCATGCAGCCGGGTGATGTGCAGGTCGGTCCGGGTGTTCAGCAGCGTGTTGATCACGGCGAGGCCCACCGCGCCGCCAAGATTGCGCGTCAGGTTGTAGAGGCCCGATGCGTTCTTGAGCTGCGCCGGAGGCAAGGTGCCGAGCGCCAGATTGTTGATCGGCACCATGCACAGCATCAGCGAGACGCCGCGCAGGATCTGGGGCAGCAGCAGTTCGTGGAAGTCCCAGTCCTTGGTGATGAAGGACGCGAGATAGGTGCCGGCGGCGAAGCCGGCGAAACCGATCATCATCATCACGCGTGGATCGAGCTTCTGCGACAGCTTGCCGGCGACGGGCGCCGTCAGGAACATGCACAGGCCGGTGACGAACATCGTCTCGCCGATCATCAGCGCGTCATAGCCGCGGATGCGGCCGAGAAAGACGGGGTAGAGATAGGTCAGCCCGTAGAGGCCAATGCCCATCGTGAAGCTGAAGAGCGAGCCGAAGGCGAAGTTGCGGTTGGTGAAGGCGTAGAGATCGACGAGCGGATCCTCGCGCGTCAGCGCCCGCCAGAAGAACAGGACCGCGCCCACCAGCATCAACGCGGTGAAGAACACGATCTCGTGGCTCTGGAACCAGTCGAGCCGCGTGCCTTCCTCCAGCACATATTCGAGGCTGCCGAGGAAGGCGGCCATGCTGGCGAGGCCGAGCCAGTCGAAACGCTTGAGCAGGCCGGGCTGCGGCTTGTCGAAATCGATCAGCGTCCAGGCTGCGATGGTGACGCCGATGCCGGGGATGACGTTGACCAGGAAGAGCCAATGCCAGGAGAAGGCATGGCTGAGATAGCCGCCGACCGTCGGGCCGATGGTCGGCGCGAGCGTCGCGACAAGCCCGATCAGCGGCGAGACGATCGGCCGCTTCGAGGCCGGGAAGATGGTGAAGGCGGCCGCGAAGACGCCGGGAATCATGCCGCCGCCGATGAAGCCCTGGACCGCGCGCCACAGGATCATCTCGTTGATCGAGGACGACATCGCGCACAGCACGCTCGAGACCGTGAACCCGGCTGCGGCGATCGAGAAGAAGACGCGGGTCGACAGCGCCCGGCTGAGATAGCCGGAGAGCGGGATCATGATCACTTCTGCGATCAGATAGGCGGTCTGGACCCAGGCGATCTCGTCGGCGCTGGCTGACAGGCCCGCCTGGATCTCGGCCAGCGAGGCGGAGACGATCTGGATGTCGAGGATCGCCATGAACATGCCGAAGACCATCGCCAGGAAGGCGAAGATCCGCCGCATCGGGATGGCGTCGGAGGCCGCCGGCGCGCCGGCTGTCAGTGTTGCAGTGGCCATGACGGCCTCGTCTTCCTGGCGCCCCGCACCGTCGCCCTGGCCAAGCGGCATTGGCCGCGCAAAGCCGGGGTCAATCGGTGGGCGTTACGGCTGCATGGATTCCGGATCGTCGCGACGCGCCATCCGGAATGGGTCTTGTGGTTCCGTTCAGGCCTGAGGGCGCGGGTCGATCTTCACCACGACCGACATGCCCGGACGCAGCGCATGGCGCGCAATGGCCTGCGGGCTGAGCGTGATGCGCACCGGGACGCGCTGGACGATTTTGGTGAAATTGCCGGTGGCGTTGTCAGGAGGCAGCAGCGAGAACACCGAGCCCGTGCCGCCGGAAATGCCGCTGACGACGCCGTCAAACACCTGATCGGGCAGGGCGTCGACCGTGACCCTTGCCTTGTCGCCGATCTTCAGGCCGCCAACCTGCGTCTCCTTGAAGTTGGCATCGATATAGACCTGGTCGAGCGGGACGATCGACATCAGCCGCTTGCCGGCACTGACGAGGTCGCCAAGCTGGACATTGGTGTTGGCGACCAGTCCGTCGATCGGCGCTGCGATCCTGGTGAAGGACAGGTCGCGGGCGGCCTTGTCCTCGGCGACCTTCAGCTCGTCCATCTGGCGGGAGGCTTCGTTGCGCTGTGCCTCCAGCACCTTGATATTGGCTTCGGCCGCGGAGACCCCGGCCTCGGCGCTGGCCAGTGCGGCGCGGGCTCGGTCACGCGCTGCCGTTGCCGCATCGAGGGTCGCCTGCGATCCGTAGGACTTGGCGGCAAGGCTGTTGGCGCGGTCGAAATCGGCGACGGTGCGGATGATATCGGCCTGGGTCGAGTCCCGCTGCGCCTGGGCCTGCAGCAGGCTGGCGCGGCCGGCCTCGATCTGGCTGTCGATGCGCAGCAGCGTCGCGCCTGCCGTCGCGCTCTTGGCGCGGGCGCTCTCCAGTGCGATGCGCTGGTCGCCATCGTCGAGGGTGACGAGCGGCTCGCCGGCCTTGACCTGCTGGTTCTGCTTGACGGCGACAGTTGCGACATTGGCTGCGAGCTTGGCCGAGATCGTGGCCATCTCGGCGCCGACATAGGCGTCGTCAGTCGAAACGATGAAACGGCCATTGCGCCACCAGTCGACGCCGAACCAGAGTCCGGAGCCGAGCGCGGCTGTCGCCAGCAGCATCATGCCCGCACGGCGCACCGTCTTGCCGCGGGGCTTGGCGGCGGCAGGGCTCTCCGCTTCGCGCGGAGCTGCTTCGTCGGCCTTGCGGGCCTGGGCGGGGAGCGGCGTGGTTTCGAGCGCGGGGTCGACCAGCTTCAGCCGGTCCCGACGCGACTCAGTCTTTGTCTCGGCGGACATGGGCGATCCTGATAATCACTGTTCGAACCGATCGGTTCGATTTCAGTTGAAATAGCGCTGGCGATGGCGCATATCAAGTGAAATCGAACTGAGTGGTTCGATTATTTTTGTGCGGCGCAAAATGCCGGGGCGAGATGGGGTCATGGACGAGGTTGTGAAGATCGCAGGAGTGCCGCCGCGCCGGAAACGGCGTGCGGCGGGCGCAGATCCCGACAAACGTCGCCAGATCCTGGACGGAGCCCATGAGGTCTTCCTGACGCGCGGGTTCGACAATGCCAGCATGAGCGACATTGCCGCGGCCGCGAATGTCTCGAAGGGCACGCTCTATGTCTATTTCGAGGACAAGGAACATCTCTTCGTCGCCCTGATCGAACGCGAGCGTGAAGAACAGAAGCGCGGGATCTTCGAAGCGCTCGACGATGATCCCGATCTCGGTCATGCGCTGACGCATTTCGGCGAGCGGATCGTCCAGCTCCTGGTCTGCGATTTTGCGCTCAGCGCCCAGCGCATCGTCGTTGGCGTGGCGGAGCGCATGCCCGATCTCGGCCGTGAATTCTACGAGAACGGACCGTTGCAGGGCGCACGGCGCATCGCCGGCTATCTCGACCGCAAGGTCGCGGAGGGACAGCTGGAGATCGACGATACCGCGCTGGCAGCCGTGCAGTTCGTTGACCTGTGCCAGTCGACCGTGCTGCGCCCGCGCCTGTTCAATGCGGTGCGCGAGCGACCGTCCGAGGCCGAGATCTCCCGCGTGGTTGCCTCGGCGGTCGCAATGTTCCTCGCGCGATACGGCAAGCGATAGTCCGCTTACAAGGCTCGCGCCCGCATCCGCTCGCGATGGGCGGTGTAGAGGCCCGAGGCGGCGATGATCACCGAGCCCAGCAAGGTGAAGAGATCCGGCAGGACCGAGAACAGGAAGAAGCCGAAGACCGAAGCCCAGAGCAGCTGCACATAGGAGAAGGGCGCGAGCAGCGAGGCGTCGGCATGGCGGAAGGCGATGATGACGAACCAGTGCCCGATGGTCGAAGCGACGCCGATGAAGATGCCGATGGCGATCGCCTCCGCCGTAAGTGGCTGCCAGCCGAGGGGCTGCAGTACGGTCAGCAGCAGGAAGCCGACCACGGCCGACCAGGTCAGTGTCGTCACCGGATCCTCGGTCGTGCTCATCATGCGGGTAACGATCAGGGCAAAGGCCCAGGTCGCGGCTGAAAGCGCTGGCAAAAGCGACGCGGCGTGGAAGTTGGCACCTCCGGGCCGGACGATGATCAGGACACCGGCCAAACCGACCAGGGTCGCGGTCCAGCGCCGCCAGCCAACCTTCTCCCCAAGCATCGGGATCGACAAGGCCGTGACGAAGAGCGGCGCAATGAAGCTTGTCGCGGTCGCATCAGCGATCGGCAGGTATCGCAGCGACGAGACGAAGATGATGGAGGAGAGGGTGACTGCGACGCCTCTCAGCAACTGCATGTGCAGACGCTTCGGTCGCAGGCGTGCTGCGCCGCCGCGCAGTGCCACCGCCAACATGATCGCCGTAAAGGCGGCATAGCGCAGCCAGGTGATCTGTAGCGCGGGCATCGTCGCCGCGAGATATTTCGAAGCGACGTCGGAGCTGGACAGGAAGATGCTGGCAAGCAGCATCAATCCGATGCCGCGCAGCGCAGCATCGCGACGTTGCGGCACGGGAGGAACGGCCTCGGTATGCGCGGGCAAGGCCGGTACCGGAGCTTTTGAAGGGTGGGGAGAGGACAAGGCGACGCCGGAACTGGAGAGTGGGACGACGCTAGCAGGATTTGCCTGCGGCGGGCGCGCAAACTCGGAACAGCGCCCATGCGCCCGGGCCCTTCATGAAAAAGGCGGGCTTGCGCCCGCCTTCGTGGAGCTTTCCGAGCTGCCGGAATCAGGCCGCCTTCTTGCGCGGCTGGATCAGCTTGCGGTTGACCAGCACCTCGGCGATCTGCACGGCGTTCAGGGCTGCGCCCTTGCGCAGATTGTCCGAGACGCACCAGAAGGCGAGACCGTTCTCGACCGTATTGTCCTCGCGGATGCGCGAAACATAGGTCGCGTCCTCGCCGGCCGCCTCGTGCGGGGTGATGTAGCCGCCGGGCTCGTGCTTATCGATGACGAGGATGCCGGGCGCGGTGCGGAGCACCTCGCGCGCCTCGTCGGCTGTGATCGGCTTCTCGCATTCGATGTTGACGCTCTCGGAATGGCCGATGAAGACGGGCACGCGCACGCAGGTGGCGGTCAGCTTGATCTTCGGATCGAGGATCTTCTTGGTTTCCGCCATCATCTTCCACTCTTCCTTGGTGAAGCCGTCCTCCATGAAGACGTCGATCTGCGGGATGAGGTTGAAGGAGATGCGCTTGGGGAACTTCTTGGTGACGACGTCGCCGGCCGAGAACACGGCGCGCGTCTGGTTGAAGAGCTCGTCCATGCCTTCCTTGCCGGCGCCGGAGACCGACTGATAGGTCGAGACGACGACGCGCTTGACGCCGAAGCGGTCATGCAGCGGCTTCAGCGCCACGACGAGCTGCGCGGTCGAGCAGTTCGGGTTAGCGATGATGTTCATCTTGGAGAAGCCGGCGGCCGCCGCGGCATTCACCTCCGGCACGATCAGGGGCACGTCGGGATGCATGCGCCAGGCCGAGGAATTGTCGATGACGACGCAGCCCTGGCCGCCGATCTTCGGCGACCATTGCTTCGAGACCTCGCCCCCCGCCGACATCAGGCAGATATCGGTATCGGAGAAATCATAGTGATCGAGCGCCTTCACCTTCAGCGTCTTGTCGCCGAAGGAGACCTCGGTACCAATCGAGCGCGAGGAGGCAAGCGCCACGACCTCGCTCACCGGGAAAGCCCGCTCGGCAAGGATGTCGAATATTTCGCGACCCACATTGCCTGTGGCGCCGACAACCGCGACCTTGAAGCTCATGCTGCTGTTCCTTTTGGAAGTAACCGGTTCTGCCTCCCCCGGGAGATGCCGACCCGCCTGGTCTGGATGGCGGGTTCGGCCTTAGCCCCCGCCGGGGGGGAGGGCCCGGAACCGAGGCGAAGCGTCAGCGCGACGTCCGGAGCGTGCCGGTCGTCGTTTTGGTCGTGCGTTTCGTCGTCAGGGCGACAATCACAGAGCCAAATCCCATAGGGCTGAAAGCATTCGCGGTCGCGCTCGAGTGGATGCTCGCCTCGCGATGCTCATCCAGAACACCCGCGGCGATAAAAAGTCAATTGGTCTCGGCAGCCCAGCGCGTCAGGACGGGATTAACCCAGCCTCCTAACCAGCGATTCACTACAATCGCGGTTCGCAGGCCGCCGGTAACCCGATACTGACCCGGATGCCCTCAGCGTCGCCGGCGGGTGAGGACAGGCTGCTGGCGCGGAGGCGCAGGCAACGAGCGGGGTCTTGTCGTGTCGCGTGAGTTCGCAGCGTTACTGGTCAATGGCTTTCGCCGGCTCGGCTCGAGCTGCCGGGAGCTCGGCTCGGCGGCCGCACATCGTGCCTTGCCTGTGGCGGGCAGCGTGAAGGGCAAGCTCGGCGGTCCCGATCCGATTGGCGCCTTGATCAGCGTGATGGACCATGTCGAGGCAGCGATGCGGACAATCCTCCGCTGGCTGCGCGCTGCCGTCCGCCATCGTGGCCTGGGCCTGACCGGCGGTCTGGCCTGGCGCGGCCTGGCAGCCGTTGCCGGTATCGGGATGGCGGCTGCGCTCGTCACGGGCCTTTCGGGCGATGGCGGCGAGATGCAGGTCGCCAGCCTTGCCGGGCAACCGGCTGCGGAGATCCGGTCCGTTCGGGACGTTCGCCAGGAGCCGCGCCTGCTCGGCGCCCAACATGAAGACTGGACCAGGATCGCGCGGCCGATCGCGATGTTTGGCCTCGACTCTCCGGAATTGGAGCGCCAGGCCATGGCCTATGAGGCGAGCCGGAGCCAGGACGGCGCGAAGCGTGAGGATGTGTTGAGCTTTGGGGCGTTCACCGAGGCAAAGCCGCATCTGCTCCTGCGCCTCGTCGTTGACCATGGCGACGATCATCTGACGCAGCCCTTCATCATCGCGCTGGTGCGCGAGGCCGCTGCGCGCGGCATGTCCGTGCAGCGCAGCGGTGCGCCGACAGGGCTCACCACCAAATTCGGCTCTGTCGAAGCTACGGATGTGACCCTGAGCGATGGTGCGAATGAACGCGCCTGCATCGGCTTCCGCCACCGGGGCGGCGACACGCCGCTGCGACTGAGCGGCTGGTGGTGCGGTGGGGCGGCGCGCCCGGTCGATCGTCAGCAACTGGCCTGCCTGGTCGATGGGCTTGCCCTGCTCAGCGCCGGCGAGGATCAAGTGCTGCGTAGCCTCTTTGCCGCAGCTGAACGTAACCGCGGCGGCGCCTGCTCACCGCCGCGCCCATCCGCGGCCGGTCGCAAGACGTCATCGCTCGACGCCGAAGGCACGCTGCCGAGCCACCAGGCGGCCGCGAAAAGGTGAGGGGACGGCCGTTGAAATCGGCTGCCCGAGCGTTATCTCAGAGCTATGGGGCAGTAAAAGCGTTAACCGCGGCGGGATAGATTTGGCGCTATCAATCGCCGCTTTACTTCCCCTTGGTCATCGCCTCAGGAGACCCTCGCCATGAATTCCTTCAAGCGTCTCGCCGCCGGTCTCGGCATTTCGCTCGTGGCGTTGACCGCGGTCGCTTCGGTGGCCGAGGCGCAGCAGCAGCGCAAGCCGTTGCGCGTGATCGTGCAGAAGCGCAGCTATCTCGATCCCGGCAATGTCGTGCCGGTCGGCTCGCTGAACCGATACGCCACTCAGCAGCTCATCTCACCCCCGGTCTATTCGAATGTCGCTGAGCTTTACGGCGATAGCACCTTGCCGCCGCGCATCGGCGCCGGTGTGAACCCGTTCCGGAACACGTTTTCGACGCCGGGCTTCTGAGCCGTCCGGGCAGAGACGAGAAAGGCCCGCCGGATCGGCGGGCCTTTCTGTTTGGTGCGTGCTGCCTTGCTTCAGGCGGTGCAACGGGGTCCGGAGACCCTCGGGCCGGTGCGAGGCTTCCCGAGGATGGTAGGCGTCAGCGGACCAGAATGTTCCGGAACTGCCAGGGATCGCTGGTGTCGATATCCTCCGGGAAGAAGCCCGGGCGGCCCTGCAGCGGCGTCCAGTCGGTATAGGTCCCGACCACCGGGCCGAGATAGGGCAACTGCACTTCCAGGCAGCGACGGAAATCGAGCTCATCGGATTCGACGATGCCGGCCTTCGGGTTCTCCAGGGCCCAGACCATGCCGGCAAGCACGGCGGAGGTCACCTGGAGGCCCGTGGCGTTCTGATAAGGCGCAATCCGGCGGGTCTCTTCCACGGAGAGTTGCGAGCCGAACCAGTAGGCATTCTTGCCGTGGCCATAGAGCAGTACGCCGAGTTCGTCGATGCCATCGACGATTTCGCTCTCCTCGAGGATGTGCTGCTTCTCCTGCACCTTGCCGGCGCTACCGAACATCTCATGCAACGAAAGCACGGCGTCATTGGCGGGGTGATAAGCATAGTGGCAGGTCGGCCGATAGGTCGGGTTGCCGGCCTCGTTGCGCACCGTGAAGTAATCGGAGAGCGAGATCGCCTCGTTATGCGTCACCAGGAAGCCGTATTGCGGGCCGGGCGTCGGGCACCAGCTCCGCACGCGCGTCTCGGCCCCGGCCTGGAGCAGATAGATCGCCGACTGGCAGCCAGCCTCATGCGTGCGACCGTTCTCTGGCATCCAGCGCTCATGCGTGCCCCAGCCGAGCTCCGCCGGCTGCTGGCCTTCCGAGACGAAACCCTCGACCGACCAGGTGTTGACGAAGACATCGCGCGGCTTGGGATGCTTGGCACGCTGGGTGTCGCGCTCGGCGATATGGATACCCTTGACGCCAACCTGCTGCATCAGGGCGCCCCATTCGGCGCGGTTCTTCGGTTCGGGGGTCTGGAGGCCGAGATCGGCCGCGACGTTGAGCAGGCCCTGCTTGACGAACCATGAGACCATGCCGGGATTGGCGCCGCAGCAGGAGACTGCCGTGGTGGTGCCGGCCGGACGCGCGCGCTTGGCAGCCATGGTGGCTTCGCGCAGCGCATAGTTCGAGCGGGCCTCGGGACCCTTGCTGTGGTCGAAATAGAAGCCGAGCCAAGGCTCGTTGACGGTGTCGATATAGAGTGCGCCAAGCTCGGAGCAGAATTGCATGATGTCGAGCGAGCCGGTGTCGACCGACAGGTTGACGCAGAAGCCCTGGCCACCGCCTTCGGTGAGAAGGGGCTGCAGCAGGCTCTTGTAGTTCTCGGGGGTCACCGCTTCCTGGATGAAGCGGATGCCGCGCTCGTCGAGGAGGGCACGGTTGGTGTCATGCGGGTCGATGACGACGAAGCGGCTGCGGTCGTATTCGAAATGCCGCTCGATCAACGGCAGTGTTCCGCGTCCGATGGAGCCGAACCCGATCATTACGATCGGTCCGGTGATGGTGCCGTGGACGGGCCAATGAGTCATGATGTTTCCTTGGTTGGGGTGGAACGGGGGTAAATCTTTCGCGGGCTCGTATGGAGAGCGGCCGCGCTCGTCAATCCGGAACGCCATTTTTGCGCCGCCAGGGTCGATTCCGACCCCGACGACGCTGAAGACAACCCGGTGCGGATGACGCCGCGGTGACGCTCGCGATCAGGCTGCGAGCGCCGCGGCAGGCAGGGGCTCGATCAGGCGCCCCGTTGCGGACAGGACGCCGGCGGCGCCCGCGAGCGCGCCGGGGCGCAGTTCGAGGCCGAGGAAGCGCTCGCGCTCGACGGGGCCGGGCATGGCAAGATCGCGCATCGGCTCGGCCGAGAAGCCAAACCGAGCGTAATAGGGCGCATCGCCGACCAGCAGCACAGCGCCGTGGCCATGGCAGGCGGCGCGCCAGATCGCCTCGCGCATCATCGTCTTGCCGAGCCCTTCGCCGTGCAGATCCGGGGAGACGGCGAGCGGCCCGAGCAGCAGCGCATCATGGCCGCCGGCATCGATGTTCCAGAGCCTGACGGTTGCCACGACTGCGCCGTCGCGCTCCGCGACAAGCGCCAGCCCGGCGGCCGGCATCCGGCCTTCACGCAGGCGTTCGCTGGTCTTGGCGAAACGGCGCTCGCCGAAGCAACGGTCGAGCAGGGCCTCACGGGCCTGGATGTCGAACGCGGTTTCCTCGCGGATCGTGATCATGACGCACCTCCGGCCGGAGCGCCTGCGCAAGAGCGCAGACCTTCCCGGCGCCGCGCGCGAACGCGGCCAAACAGAATGATTTGGGGGGCGGCTCCGGCAGGTGCCGGAGCCAGAACGTCAGATGACGTATTGCTTCAGCGGCGGGAAGCCGTTGAAGGCGACGGCCGAATAGGTCGTCGTATAAGCACCGGTGCCCTCGATCAGCACCCGATCGCCGATCTCCAGGCTGAACGGCAGCATGTACGGGGTCTTCTCGTACATGACGTCGACCGAGTCGCAGGTCGGGCCGGCCAGGACGCTCGGCACGGTCGCGTCACCGTCGCGCGGGGTGCGGATCGGATAGCGGATCGCCTCGTCCATGGTCTCGGCGAGACCGCTGAACTTGCCGATGTCGAGATAGACCCAGCGAACCTGATCGTCCTCGCTCTTCTTCGAGACAAGCACGACCTCGGCCTCGATCATGCCGGCTTCGCCGACCATGCCGCGGCCCGGCTCGATGATCGTCTCCGGGAGCTGGTTGCCGAAATGCTTCGACAGCGCCCGGAAGATCGCATCGCCATAGGCCGGAACGCCCGGGATCGGACGCAGGTAGCGCGCCGGGAAGCCACCGCCGAGATTGACCATCGACAGCGACATGCCACGGGTGGCGCATTCCTTGAACACCGCCGAGGCCGAGGCCAGAGCGGAATCCCAGGCGTTCACATTCGCCTGCTGCGAGCCGACATGGAACGAGATGCCATAGGCGCCCAGGCCAAGACGATGGCCATGCTCAAGCACGTCCGCGGCCATTTCGGGCACGCAGCCGAACTTGCGCGAGAGCGGCCAGTCGGCGCCGGCGCCGTCGCAGAGGATGCGGCAGAAAATGCGCGCGTCCTTGACCGCGGTGAGGGCGGCGGAACGGGCGATCTTGTCGACCTCGGCTACGCAATCGACGGCGAACAAGCGCACGCCGAGCTCCATGGCGCGCGCGACGTCGCGCTCCTTCTTGATCGTGTTGCCATAGGAGATGCGGTCAGCGGTGGCGCCGGCCGCGAGAGCGAGCTCGATCTCGACGACCGAGGCACAATCGAAGCAGGAGCCGAGCTTGGCCAGCAGGGCAAGCACCTCCGGTGCCGGGTTCGCCTTCACGGCGTAGAAGACGCGCGTGTCGGGAAGGGCCCGGGAGAAGGCACGATAATTCTCGCGCACGACATCGAGATCGATGACGACGCAGGGACCGTCTTCACGGCGGTTGCGCAGAAATTCACGGATGCGCTCGGTCATCGGCGCGACTCCCCTACGGCGCAAGCGGCGCCGATACGACGTATCGCCGGGTGAGTCGTTCGCAGGTCACGGCGCGATGGAGACGCCGAGAACAGCGGACGAAACGTCCGGACCCGAAACACCGTCGATTGGGGACCCCCCGCACGGCCGGCAATGAAGGACAAGCCTCTTCGGTGTTGACCTGTGGAAAGCCAACGAGACCAAAAAAGCCCGCTCCGTCGTTGCTTTAAGCTGCGTCCCCCGTGGAGATTCGGGGTTTGCCGGTTTCGCCTCCGGCTGCTGGTCGCTGTTCGGGAGCGGCTCTCTTGCGAGAACCGGGAGCGTGATTTGAGGGGATATCCATCCCCCTCCATCCGTTTCCCATCCCTGGCGGCTGTCCGGCCTCTTGTCCGAATGCCCACCGACCAGCACGCGGCCACAGGCACGTGCGAATTGGGTAAGCCGCATATACGAACTGCGGCCCCCCTCTACAAGTTCTTTTTGACCTCGGGGTTCGGTTTTTTCGCCGAACGCGCGAGGCAGAAGCGCGCCGGGCTGGTCGACGGGCGCGCAACCGCAGGTATCGAGGCTGATCGAGCCTCAATCTAGACCCGCTTCTCGCAAAAGCGGATGCGGTTCCCAAATGGGTCCGGCACCTCCAGCGTGCGACCGCCCGGGCCATTTTCCTGGATACCGGGTTTCGAGAAGGGATAGCGCTTGCCGATCAGTTCGGCGCGATAGGCGTCCACGCCCTGCATCCAGACGAAGACGGTCGACCCTGGGCTGGCGTCGCCATGATGCTCGGAGAGGTGAAGTTGCAGGCCCGAGCGTGAAACCTGCATGTAGATCGGGAATTCAGGTCCGTAGCGGTGGTCCCAATCCATGCTGAAGCCGAGGAAGCCGAGATAGAACTCCTTGGCTTTCTCCAGGTCGAAGATCCGCAGGATCGGGATACCCATATTCAGGGTCACGCCTGTCTGGTCGGTGCCGGCGGCCGGGCGGGCTTCTGCCTCGCCGATTTTCGCCGCGAGGATGTTCCAGTCGTCATAGCCGAACTGCCGGGCGACGATTTCGAGCGCCTGGGCATGTGAAAGCGCGGTCTGCGGAGCCACGGCTTCGCGCAGGGCCTTGGCCATCAGTTTCGCATCGCGATAGGTGCGCATGGTCACAATCCTTCTCGATGGTGGACGAAGCGGCCAGGGCTCGCATTGCTGGAAGCGTCCACCGGATCGATCGGGATCGGGACGGAAGCGGGATGCATTCACCATGCCCTGGGAGGGCGCGAGCGGCGGGCTGCATCCGGCCCGGGGCGAAACGTAGAAAACAGGGCGATCGGCTGTCAACATCGTGCGTGCCGGAGATGCGCCGCCGCTGCGCCCTAGACCGGCCCCATTTCATCGCCTAAGTCGTTGGCGAGATGCGCCTTCGGGCGCAAACGCGACGGGGCTTCCTCGAATCATGACCGTATCCAATCGCCGCCAGATCCTGGCCGGCCTTTCCGCCGCCTTGAGCTTTTCCGTGGCGCCCGCCGCGCTGCTCGCGCAGCAGCCGGAGACGCAGCCGGCTCCGGCCCCGACCCCACCGCAGCCGCGCTTCGGCTTCGAGGACGTGGTGCGCCGGGCTCGCGAGATCGCGGCCGCGCCCTATGAGCCTGGTCCGACTCTGCCGGAACCGTTGTCGCGTCTCGATTTCGACGCCTGGCGCGATATCCGCTTCCGCCCCGAGCGGGCGCTGCTGGCGCCGACCGGTTCGGGTTTCCGGATGCAGATGTTCCATCCCGGCTTCCTGTTCACGCGCCCGGTGACCGTGAACATCGTGCGCGACGGCGTACCGACACCGGTGCCTTATTCGTCGAACCTGTTCGACTATGGCCGGATCAAGTTCGAGAAGCCGCTGCCGGTCAATCTCGGCTTTGCCGGCTTCCGCCTGCATTATCCGCTCAACGATCCGCGCATTTTCGACGAGCTGATCTCCTTCATCGGCGCCAGCTATTTCCGGGTGCTCGGCCGCGAGCAGCGTTACGGGCTTTCGGCGCGCGGCCTGGCCATCGGTGCCGGCGTGCCCGGAGGCGAGGAGTTCCCTGTCTTCCGCGAGTTCTGGGTGGAGGCACCGAGCGCGGGCGCCGAGCGCGTCACGGTCTATGCGCTTCTCGATTCAGCCTCGGTATCGGGCGCCTACCAGTTCCATATCTATCCGGATGTCGACAGCGTGGTCGATATCAGCGTCGCGCTGTTCCCGCGCAAGACGATCGAAAAGCTCGGCCTCGCGCCGCTGACCTCGATGTTCTTCACCGGTGAGAACGACCGGCGCTTCCATGACGATTTCCGGACCGAGCTGCATGATTCCGACGGCCTGATGGTGCACTCGCGCACCGGCGAATGGATCTGGCGGCCCTTGCGCAATCCGCGACAGCAGGCGGTTTCCTCCTTCGTCGAAAGCAATGTGCGCGGCTTCGGACTGATGCAGCGCGACCGTGTCTTCGAGCATTATCAGGATCTCGATCTCAGCTACGAGCTCAGGCCGTCCTACTGGATCGAGCCTCAGGGCGACTGGGGCGAGGGCGTGGTCGAGCTGATCGAACTGCCGACCGGCGACGAGACCAACGACAATATCGTCGCGCTCTGGGCGCCCAAGGCCGCGCTGGAGGCCGGCCGCGAGTTCCGCTTCGGCTACAAGCTGACCGCGCTGCTCGACTCCAGCGACCTCCACCCCGGCGGCCGCGTGATCAACACCTACCAGGCGAAGCCGAAGGCGCTCGGCTCGGGCGAGCCCGTCACCGATGGCGCGCGCCGCTTCATCGTCGATTTCGCCGGCGGCGATCTCGACTATCACCTGAAGCAGCCGGAGAAGGTCGAGATCGTGCCTTCGATCGCCTACGGCCGGATCAACCGCGCCTTTATCGTGCCCAACCCGAAGACCGAAGGTTTCCGCGCCTTCATCGACATCGTCGTCGAGCCCGGGCAACTCGCAGAGATGCGTGCCTTCCTGAAGAGCGGCGACAAGACGCTGACGGAGACCTGGAGCTATCCGTGGCGCGCCGAGGCCTGATCGCTCGGATCAGGCTGCTGCGGCCACGACCTCGATCTCGACCTTGAACTCGGGCAGCGTGAAGCCGGAGACGATCATCAGGGTCGAGGCCGGAGGCGGCGTGCCGACATGGGCGTCACGCGATTCCATATAAGGCTTCATATACGCCCGGTCGGTGACATAGGCATTGATCCGCACGATATCGGCGAGCGTCATGCCGGCTTCGCCGAGGATCTTGGCGATGTTGGCGAAGCAGAGATCGGCCTGAGCCCGTGCATCTTCGGGAATGCCGCCATCGGCCGTGATGCCGAGCTGCCCGGAGCAGAAGACGAGGCGCTGCCCGCCGGGCAGTTCGGCTCCATGACTATAGCGGGCGAAGGGCGGGCGGATCGAGGGCGGGTTGAGCGGCTTCATGCTGGTTCTCCAAAGCTGCCGGACTATGCCGCGCCGGGCACCCAAGAACCAAATGCCCCGTGGCGGAGTTGATCAGTTCCGGTATTTGGGGGATTGAGGTGCTCATGCCACGTTCATTGCGCAGGCCTAGGCTTGCGAATCAGCTGAGCCAACGAGACGGGAATAGGCACCGCATGACGACCGTGACCGCGACACGACATCGCTTCTTCAAGGCCGCCTGCCTGCTGCCCTTCCTTGCGCTCACGGCCTGCGCGGGATCGCAGCGTTTCAACGGGCCGGGACCCGGCTTTTCCGGTGGGCCGGGCTACGGCCAGCCTCAGCTGCAATCGGCTCCGCCGATCAGCTCTGCTCCCGTGACGTCGCAGCCCTTGCCGCCGCCGGGCGGATATCCGGCCGCCTCCGCGCCTTCGTCGCCGGGAGCCCTGCCGGCGCCGCAGGATCCGTTCTTCGATCCCAATGCAGGACGGCCGCAACCGCAGAGCGCGCCGCCTGTCGCCGGGGCAACCGAGATTCCGCAACTCAGAGGCGGCAGCGGCCAGGTCGCGACGCTGGGCCAGGGCGCCGCCCCCGCCCGCAGCGCGGGATCTTCGCGTGACAGCGTCATCGGGAGCTGGACCGCGCGCGAGGCGACGGGCAGTTCCTGCCGGATCCAGCTGTCGAGCACGCCGGCTCTCGATCTCTACCGCGCCAATGCGGCAGGCTGCGCCAATCGTGACCTGCAGAAGGTCAATGCCTGGGACTATCGCGACGGCGAGGTCTATCTCTACCAGCCGGGCGGCACGGTAGTCGCGCGTTTGCGTGCCGGGGACAGCGGCAGCATGAACGGCGCTGTCACCAAATCCGGCGCCGCCCTCTCGCTCAACCGCTGAGGCGGGCCTGCTCGTCGCGCCTCATGGGCGCGACGACGATCTCGCGAAAAAGGCCGGGCGCCAGAACCGGCGCTGCAGCGACAGCGCCAGAGTGGCAAAGCCCTTGGCATTGTCGAAGGCTTCGTCGAGGACGGTGAAAGGCGTCGGCCCGCCGGTGGCGATCGTCCCCTCGACATCGTTGTAGCCGCCAATCAGCTCGGCCTCGAACTTGCGCGCCAGCCGGCGCATGGCAGCGTTCTCGGGCAGGCAGGTCATGTAGAGCGTGCGAATGCCGCGATTGCGCGAGGCCGTGATCAGCCGCGTGAACAGCGCTTCGCCGATGCCTTGCCGGCGCCAGGCCTTCTCGACGCTGAACGCGGCTTCGCCCGTCTGGGTGACGATGTCTTCCAGGCCGCGCAGTTCGGCCGCGCCGCGGACCTTTCCGTCCTCGATATAGGCATAGACCAGCCCGCCGACGCCGAAGGTGGTCTCAGCGTAATTGACGAGAAAATCGTCGTTGACGGCCGTGCCAAAGCGCTCGCGACGCGTAAGCACGTCCAAGCGCAGCAGATGATCGATGAAGAGGGTGCGTTCCGCAGGCCAGAGCCGGCGAATTTCACCCTGGCCGGACATTGCGCCGGCCTTTGTCGAACGAGCCAATTGTCTTCTCCTGTCACAGCGCCATGTCGCGCTACCGTCCAGGAGGCGTTCGTCCCTAGAGCTCGGGTCGGAAGATGCGCCGCCAATCTGGGAATGCAAGAGGCGAAGCTGTGGCAAATTTGGGCGGGAGCGCGGATATTTCGCCCAATCTGCCCCGATCTGCGGCCCATGCCTAAGCGTGCATCAGCCAGCAGGCTTGCGGTTGCATCGAGCCTGGCTTAACCCGGGCAGCCGATGCTGTCCCGCCCGCAGGCCATGCCCGCCACCATCTCCGAACGCTATGTCGCCATGGTCGAGGCCGGCGTCATCGAGCGCGATGCGGCGCAATTCGCCGTGGTGAAGCGGCTCGAGGCGCTGTCGGAGACACTCGCCTCACGCCAACTGGCCAGAAAGAGCAGTGCGCTCGGCTGGCTGTTCGGCAAGCGGCAGGCGTCGGCCAATGGCATCAAGGGCCTCTACATCTGGGGTTCGGTTGGCCGCGGCAAGACCATGCTGATGGACATGTTCTACGACTCGGCGCCGGTTATGGCCCGCAGGCGCGTGCATTTCCATTCCTTCCTGGCCGATGTCCATGCGCGCATCCACGCCTACCGCCAGCGCCTGAAGGCGGGCGAGGTCAAGGAGCCCGACCCGATCGGTCCCGTCGCAGCCGAACTCGCCGAAGAGGCAACGCTGCTCTGCTTCGACGAATTCACCGTCACCGATATCGCCGATGCAATGATTCTGGGGCGCTTGTTCACGGCGCTCTTCGCGGCCGGCGTGGTGGTGGTCGCAACCTCGAATGTCGAGCCGTCGCGTCTCTATGAGGGCGGGCTCAACCGAGCGCTGTTCCTGCCCTTCATCGCATTGCTGACCGAGAAGGTCGATGTGCTGCGTCTCGATGCCCGCACCGACTTCCGGCTGGAGAAGCTTGGCGGCGCACCGACCTATCATGTGCCTGCCGATGCAACGGCCAGGGCCGCGCTCGACAAGGCTTTTCTGACTCTGAGCGGGGTCGCCCATGGGCGGCCGCTCGTCCTGTCGGTCAAGGGGCATGAGCTGCGCGTGCCGGAAGCGGCCGGGGGCGTCGCGCGCGCCGGTTTCAGGGATCTCTGCGCCGAGGCCTATGGCGCCTCGGATTATCTCGAGCTGGCGGAGCGCTTCCATACGCTGATGATCGAAGACATTCCGGTGATGGACGAGACGCAGCGCAACGAGGCGAAGCGCTTCATCATCCTGATCGACACGCTCTATGAGCTCCATGTGAAGCTGATCGCTTCGGCGCAGGCCGAGCCGCACGAACTCTACATCGCCACGAGCGGTCGCGAGGCGTTCGAGTTCGACCGTACGGTCTCGCGGCTGATCGAGATGCGCTCCGGCGATTACCTGGCCTTGCCGCATGGCCGTGTCGATTCCGCCGCCAGCGGCGACACGACCGGCCTGGTCGAGACTTGAGAAGCGTCGCCGCATGCCGACGCGCGAGCCGAGCGAAACCCGCATCCTCACCGTCGCCAGCGAGCATCTGCGCCTGCACGGGCTGAAGCGCTTCACCGTCGTGGCGGTCGCCGAAGAAGCCGGCATGACGCATGCCAATGTCTATCGCTATTTCCCGTCGCGGGCTGCGCTCGTCGACGCCGTGGTCGATGTCTGGCTCAAGGCGACGGAGCGCAGCCTCGCCGACATCGCCGACGGACCAGACCCCGCCCATGACAAGCTGGAGCGGCTGATCCTGGCTCTGGCCAAGGCCAATCGCGACCTGCTGCTGGAGGACCGGCATCTGTTCGCCGCGTTGTCGCAGGCTGTCGCCGGGCGTCATGCGATCAGCCGTCGCAACCGCACCCGGGTGAGGGCGCTGTTCGAGCGGGTCATCGACGAGGGCATCGGCTCGGGCGCCTTCGAACCGCGCGATCGCGACAGGGCGATCGCCTTCGTCATCGATGCCACGCATCGCTTCATTCACCCTGCTGCGCTGGCGCTCGACGCGGATGTGCCGCAGGCTTCGGTAGACCTTCGGTTGGCGACGCTGATCAGGGTCATCCTGCGCGTGCTGGCGACGGGCATCGTCTGAAAATTCTGGCTACAAATTACATTTTTTGTAATTTGTAATCGGAAATTTGCCCGCCTTATTCCTGCCTCGCGCGAGGCGTGCATTGCGCAAGACATTGATTTGACGGCGAGAAAGGTGAAGGCTGTTTTCCAGGGCGCGTGCGCTCCAGCCCGACCGTGATCGCCATAAGACGACTTGCAGCAAAAGGCCTGTTTGGGCCAAAGAAACCCACGGTTTCGCCGGGTCTCCGGCATCTCGCAGCGCAAGCACAAGGACTAGGCTATGGCCCGCAAGAAGATCGCCCTCATCGGCGCCGGCCAGATCGGCGGCACGCTCGCCCATCTCGCCGGGCTCAAGGAACTCGGCGACGTCGTGCTGTTCGACATCGCCGAAGGCATCCCGCAGGGCAAAGGCCTCGACATTGCCGAGTCATCCCCGGTCGACGGCTTCGACGCCGGCTACAAGGGCACCCAGTCCTATGAGGACATCAAGGGCGCCGATGTCGTCATCGTCACCGCCGGCGTGCCGCGCAAGCCCGGCATGAGCCGCGACGACCTGATCGGCATCAACCTCAAGGTGATGAAGTCGGTCGGCGAGGGCATCAAGCAATATGCGCCGAAGGCCTTCGTGATCTGCATCACCAACCCGCTCGACGCGATGGTCTGGGCCCTGCAGAAGTTCTCGGGCCTGAAGCCCAACATGATCTGCGGCATGGCCGGCGTGCTCGACTCGGCCCGTTTCCGCCATTTCCTGGCTGAAGAGTTCCAGGTCTCGGTCAAGGACGTCTCGGCCTTCGTGCTCGGCGGCCATGGCGACGACATGGTGCCGCTGGTGCGCTATTCCGGCGTCGCCGGCATCCCGCTGCCCGATCTCGTCAAGATGAAGTGGACGACGCAGGAGCGTCTGGACGCCATCGTCGAGCGCACCCGCAAGGGCGGCGGCGAGATCGTCAACCTGCTCAAGACCGGCTCGGCCTTCTACGCTCCGGCGGCCTCGGCCATCGCGATGGCCGAGAGCTACCTCAAGGACCAGAAGCGCGTCCTGCCGGCGGCTGCCGCGTTGAAGGGCCAGTACGGCGTGCGCGACATGTTCGTCGGCGTTCCCGTGGTCATCGGCGCCAAGGGCGTCGAGAAGGTCGTGAAGATCCGTCTCAACAAGGCGGAGCAGGAAATGCTCTCGAAGTCGGTGGCTTCGGTGCAGGGCCTGATCGACGCCTGCAAGTCCATCGATTCGTCATTGGCGTGAGATAGAGCGAAGGGCGTGCGGCAGTCTCACTGCTGCGCGCCCTTCCATTCGCCCTCGCCAGCGCACGCAAGGAATTCGAGCACATGAACATCCACGAATATCAAGGCAAGGCGGTCCTCAAGGAGTACGGCGCGCCCGTCTCCGCCGGCTTCCCGGCCCTTACGGTGGCGGAAGCCGTCGAGGCCGCCAAGAAGCTCCCGGGCCCGCTCTATGTCGTGAAGAGCCAGATCCATGCGGGTGGTCGCGGCAAGGGCAAGTTCAAGGAACTGCCGGCCGATGCGAAGGGGGGCGTGCGTCTCGCCAAGTCGATCGAAGAGGTCGAGTCCCATGCCAAGGAAATGCTCGGCAACACGCTCGTGACGGCCCAGACCGGCCCGGCCGGCAAGCAGGTCAACCGCCTCTATATCGAGGACGGCTCGGACATCGAGAAGGAATTCTACCTTTCGGCCCTGGTCGACCGCGAGACCTCGCGCGTTGCCTTCGTGGTTTCGACCGAAGGCGGCATGGACATCGAGGCTGTCGCCCATGACACGCCCGAGAAGATCCTGACCTTCTCGGTCGATCCCGCGACCGGCATCATGCCGCATCACGGCCGCACCGTTGCCAAGGCGCTGGGTCTCACCGGCGACCTCGCCAAGCAGGCCGAGAAGGTCATCGCCCAGATCTATGCCGCCTTCGTCGGCAAGGACATGGCGATGCTCGAGATCAACCCGCTGATCGTGACGACGCAGGGCCAGCTCAAGTGCCTCGACGCCAAGGTCTCGTTCGATTCCAACTCGCTCTATCGTCACCCCGAGGTGATGACGCTGCGCGACGAGACGGAAGAGGATGCCAAGGAGATCGAGGCGTCCAAGTATGACCTCGCCTATATCGCGCTCGACGGCACGATCGGCTGCATGGTCAACGGCGCGGGCCTCGCCATGGCGACGCTCGACATCATCAAGCTCTACGGCGAGGAGCCGGCGAACTTCCTCGATGTCGGCGGCGGCGCCTCGGAAGAGAAGGTCACTGCAGCCTTCAAGATCATCACCGCCGACCCGCAGGTGAAGGGCATCCTGGTCAACATCTTCGGCGGCATCATGAAGTGCGACGTCATCGCGCGCGGCGTCATCGCCGCCGTGAAGGCGGTCGGCCTCCAGGTCCCGCTGGTGGTGCGCCTCGAGGGCACGAATGTCGAGGAAGGCAAGGAGATCATCCGGACCTCCGGCCTCAATGTCATCCCGGCGGACGACCTCGACGATGCGGCACAGAAGATCGTCGCTGCGGTCAAGAAGGCTTGAGGAAAAACAATGTCCATCCTGATCGACAAGAACACCAAGGTCATCTGCCAGGGCTTCACCGGCAAGAACGGCACCTTCCACTCCGAGCAGGCGATCGCCTATGGCACGCAGATGGTCGGCGGCACCTCGCCCGGTAAGGGCGGTGCGCTGCATCTCGGCCTGCCGGTCTTCGACACCGTCGCCGAGGCGCGCGACGCGACCGGGGCCGATGCCTCCGTCGTCTATGTGCCGCCTCCGGGCGCGGCCGACGCGATCTGCGAGGCGATCGACGCCGAGATTCCGCTGATCATTTGCATCACCGAAGGCATCCCGGTGCTCGACATGGTGCGGGTCAAGCGTTCGCTCTCCGGCTCGAAGTCGCGCCTGATCGGGCCGAATTGCCCGGGCGTCGTCACCGCCGGCCAGAGCAAGATCGGCATCATGCCGGCCAATATCTTCAAGCCCGGCTCGGTCGGCATCGTCTCGCGCTCCGGCACGCTGACCTATGAGGCCGTATTCCAGACCACCCGCGAGGGTCTCGGCCAGACCACGGCCGTCGGCATCGGCGGCGACCCGGTCAAGGGCACCGAGTTCATCGACATGCTCGAGATGTTCCTGGCCGACCCCAAGACCGAGTCGATCGTCATGATCGGCGAGATCGGCGGCTCGGCGGAAGAGGACGCCGCGCAGTTCATCAAGGACGAGGCCAAGCGCGGCCGCAAGAAGCCGATGGTCGGCTTCATCGCCGGCCGCACGGCTCCTCCCGGCCGCCGCATGGGCCATGCCGGCGCGATCATCTCCGGCGGCAAGGGCGGCGCGGAAGACAAGATCGCCGCGATGGAAGCGGCCGGTATCCGGGTCTCGCCTTCGCCGGCTCGCCTCGGAAAGACCTTGGTCGACGTGTTGAAGGGCTGAACGCCCACGCGACGAGATGGCCGGGCCAGCCCGGCCATCTTACTTAAGACGCAATGACGGCATGAGACGCTCCGGGAACGGGGCAGGACGACGGTAGAAGGCAGGACGACAATGGCTCGCCAGGACATCAACGAGGCTCTCGCGCAGACGGGTTTCCTCTATGGCGGCAACGCGGCCTATATCGAGGACCTCTATGCGCGCTATCAGGCCGATCCGAATTCGGTCGACGAGCAGTGGCGCGGGTTCTTCGCCGGGCTGAAGGATGATGGCCCGGCCATTATCCAGAACGCCAAGGGTGCGTCCTGGACGAAGCCGAACTGGCCGATCCATGCCAACGGCGAGCTCATCTCGGCGCTCGATGGCCATTGGGGCGTGGTCGAGAAGGTCATCGGCGACAAGCTCAGCGCCAAGGCCAAGGCTGCCGGCGCGACGCTCAGCGCGTCGGACGTGCAGCAGGCGACGCGGGATTCCGTGCGCGCCATCATGCTCATCCGCGCCTACCGGATGCGCGGCCATCTCCACGCCAAGCTTGATCCGCTCGACATTGAGCAGGCGAGGGATCCCGAGGAGCTGTCGCCGGCCACTTTCGGCTTCACCGACGCCGATCTCGACCGCAAGATCTTCATCGACAACGTGCTCGGCATGGAGTTCGCCACGCTTCGCGAGATGGTCGCGATCCTGCAGCGGACCTATTGCAACACGATCGGCATCGAGTTCATGCACATCTCCGATCCGGAGCAGAAGGCATGGCTGCAGGAGCGGATCGAGGGGCCGGACAAGGAGATCGCCTTCACCCGCGAAGGCAAGAAGGCGATCCTCAACAAGCTGGTCGAGGCCGAGGGCTTCGAGAAGTTCATCGACCTGAAATATACCGGCACCAAGCGCTTCGACCTTGATGGCGCCGAGGCGCTGATCCCGGCGCTGGAGCAGATCATCAAGCGCGGCGGCGCGCTCGGCGTGCGCGACATCGTCTTCGGCATGGCCCATCGCGGCCGCCTCAACGTGCTGACCCAGGTGCTCGGTAAGCCGCACCGCGCGCTGTTCCACGAGTTCAAGGGCGGCTCCTTCGCTCCCGACGATGTCGAGGGCTCGGGCGACGTGAAGTACCATCTCGGTGCCTCGTCCGACCGTGAGTTCGACGGCAACAACGTCCATCTCTCGCTGACCGCCAACCCGTCGCATCTCGAGATCGTCGATCCCGTGGTGCTCGGCAAGGTCCGCGCCAAGCAGGACCAGTTCGGCGATATCGTCGAGCGCTCCAAGGTGCTGCCGCTGCTGCTGCATGGCGATGCCGCCTTCGCCGGCCAGGGTGTCGTGGCCGAGTGCCTCGGGCTGTCCGGACTGAAGGGCCATCGCACCGGCGGCTCGGTGCATTTCATCATCAACAACCAGATCGGCTTCACCACCTATCCGCGCTATTCGCGGTCCTCGCCCTATCCGTCCGACGTGGCGAAGATGGTCGAGGCGCCGGTCTTCCATGTGAACGGCGACGACCCCGAAGCGGTCGTGTTCGCCGCCAAGATCGCGATCGAGTTCCGGCAGAAATTCCACAAGCCGGTCGTCATCGACATGTTCTGCTATCGCCGCTTCGGCCATAACGAAGGCGACGAGCCGGGCTTCACCCAGCCGCTGATGTATCGCAAGATCCGCGGCCACAAGACCACGCTGGAGCTCTACGCCACCAAGCTGGAAGCCGAAGGCGTGGTGCAGCCGGGCGAGTTCGACGAGATGAGGGCGGCCTGGAAAGGCAAGCTCGAGATCGAGTTCGACGCCGGCCAGACCTTCAAGCCCAACAAGGCCGACTGGCTGGACGGGCGCTGGGCCGGCATGAAGGCGATCCGCGCCGACGAGGACGACCCGCGCCGCGGCGCGACCGGCGTTCCGGCCGCGGTGCTGAAGGAGATCACCGAGAAGATCACCTCGACGCCGCCCGGCTTCAACGTCCATCGCACGATCCAGCGCTTCCTCGACAATCGCCGCAAGGCGGTCGAGGCCGGGCAGGGCATCGATTGGGCGACGGCCGAGGCGCTCGCCTTCGGCTCGCTGCTGCTCGACGGCCACCCCGTGCGTCTCTCCGGCCAGGATTGCGAACGCGGCACCTTCTCGCAGCGCCACTCGGTGCTGATCGACCAGGAGACTGAGGCCCGCCATACGTCGCTGAACAACATCCGCGAAGGCCAGTCACGCTACGAGGTCATCAACTCGATGCTCTCGGAAGAGGCGGTGCTCGGCTTCGAATACGGCTACTCGCTGTCGGAGCCCAACGCCCTGACTGCCTGGGAAGCGCAGTTCGGCGATTTCGCCAATGGCGCGCAAGTCGTGTTCGACCAGTTCATCTCGTCGGGTGAGCGCAAGTGGCTGCGCATGTCGGGCCTCGTCTGCCTGCTGCCGCATGGCTATGAGGGCCAGGGGCCGGAGCATTCCTCGGCCCGCCTCGAGCGCTTCCTGCAGATGTGCGCCGAGGACAACATGCAGGTCGCGAACTGCTCGACCCCTGCGAGCTATTTCCACATCCTGCGCCGGCAGCTGAAGCGCGACTTCCGCAAGCCGCTGATCCTGATGACGCCGAAATCGCTGCTGCGCCACAAGCGCTGCATCTCCGACCTGTCGGAGCTGGCCGAGGGCTCGACCTTCCACCGCGTGCTGCATGATGATGCCGAGCGCGGCCGGTCCGAGACGAAGCTGGTCAAGGATGGCAAGATCCGCCGGGTCGTGCTGTGCTCCGGCAAGGTCTATTTCGACCTGCTCGACGAGCGCGAGAAGCGCGGCATCGACGACGTCTACCTGATGCGCGTCGAGCAGCTCTATCCGTTCCCGCTGAAGACGCTGGCGCAGGAGTTGGCGCGCTTCAAGGCCGCCGATGTGGTCTGGTGCCAGGAGGAGCCGAAGAACATGGGCTCCTGGACCTTCGTCGAGCCCTATCTCGAATGGGTGCTGGGCCATGCCGGCTCGAAGCCGAAGCGCCCGCGTTATGTCGGACGCCCGGCCTCGGCCGCGACAGCGACCGGCCTGATGTCGAAGCATACCGCCCAGCTCGCAGCGTTCATGGACGAGGCCTTCGCGGCCTGACCCTGTCCGAAGACGCCAGACAAAGACACGAACAAGAGGCCTGATATGGCGACCGAAATCCGCGTACCCACACTCGGCGAATCCGTCTCGGAGGCGACGATCGGCAAATGGTTCAAGAAGCCGGGCGAGGCTGTGAAGGCCGACGAGCCCCTGGTCGAGCTCGAGACCGACAAGGTCACGCTCGAGGTGAACGCCCCGGCTGCCGGCGTCCTCGGCGAGATCGTCGCCAAGGAAGGCGAAACGGTCGGCGTCAACGCCCTGCTCGGCTCGATCTCGGCCGGTGACGGCGTGGCTGCAGCTCCGGCAAAGCCTGTCGCGGCTGCCGAGGCTGCGAAGCCTGCCGCTGCTCCGGCCGCTGCTGCTGCGCCGGCGACCAAGGCTGCCGATTCCGGCCCGGCCGTCGCGCGCCTCGCCGCCGAGAGCGGCGTCAATCCGGCGAATGTCGCGGCGTCTGGCAAGGACGGTCGCGTCACCAAGGGCGACATGCTGGCTGCCATCGCGACGGGTTCAGTGGCTGCGGCCGCGCCCGCAGCTCCGGTCCAGGTCCGCGCCCCGTCGGCTCCCGATGACGCTTCGCGCGAAGAGCGCGTCAAGATGACGAAGCTGCGCCAGACCATCGCGCGCCGCCTCAAGGAGGCGCAGAACACTGCCGCCATGCTCACCACCTTCAACGAGGTGGACATGTCGGCTGTGATGGCGCTGCGCAACCAGTACAAGGACGTGTTCGAGAAGAAGCACGGCGTGAAGCTCGGCTTCATGGGCTTCTTCGTGAAGGCCTGCGTGCAGGCCCTGAAGGAAATCCCCTCGGTCAATGCCGAGATCGACGGCACCGATATCGTCTACAAGAACTACTACCATATCGCGGTCGCGGTCGGCACCGACAAGGGCCTCGTCGTGCCGGTGGTTCGCGATGCCGACCAGCTCTCGATTGCCGGTGTCGAGAAGGAAATCGGTGTGCTCGGCAAGAAGGCGCGCGATGGCGCGCTCAAGATCGAGGACATGCAGGGCGGCACCTTCACGATCTCGAATGGCGGCGTCTATGGCTCGCTGATGTCGACGCCGATCCTGAACGCGCCGCAGTCGGCTATCCTCGGCATGCACAAGATCCAGGAGCGCCCAATGGTGGTCGGCGGCCAGATCGTCGTGCGCCCGATGATGTATCTGGCGGTCAGCTACGATCACCGCATCATCGACGGCAAGGAGGCTGTGACCTTCCTCGTTCGCATCAAGGAAGCTCTTGAGGACCCGGCACGTCTCGTCCTGGACCTCTGAGTTCGCATAGGACTGCGGGAACCGTGCCCGTGCCCGGCACGTCGCTCAGGCGGCCATCGCCGGGTGCGAGCTTGGTTCCCATTTCAAGGGCCTGATCCGGCTGCGCGACCACTCGGCTTGTCTTGCGGTCTCGCGCTGGGATCAGGGATAGGGAAGGAGTTCGCGATGGCTTTTGGCCCCAATCCTCCCTCGCTCCAGGCGCATCTTTGCGTCAAGGGCGGCCTCCAGGCGATCGCCTTCTACGAGAAGGCTTTCGGCGCCGAGTGCACCTTCAAGCAGATGGCGCAGGATGGCGTGCGGGTGTTGCACGCCAATCTTGCGCTGTTCGGCAGCGAAATCCTGCTGCATGACGAGTTCCCGGAATTCGGGGGGCCTGTCGCTTCGCCGCATGCACATGGCGGCGCCAGCATCGCGCTCAACGTCAATCTGCCGAGCCCGAGCGATGTCGACGCGGCAATGGCCCGGGCGGAAGCTGCGGGCGCAATCACCTTCATGCCGGCGGGCGATGTGTTCTGGGGCGCGCGTTACGGCCGCCTGACCGATCCCTTCGGCCATGTCTGGGCCTTCAACGCGCCGCTGGCGCCGGGCTGAAGCCTAAGCCCGATCGCGCCATTGCTTCAGTGCACGACCATCGCCGAGAAGGGGTGGACATAGGCCTGCAGCATCACGAGGCCGCCGACGAGGCAGGCTAGCGCGATCGAATGCCAGAAGACGAAGCGCAGGATCGTGCCCTCGTGCCCGAACCAGTTTGTCGCCGTGGAGGCGACGACGATCGACTGGGCATCGATCATCTTGCCCATGACACCGCCGGACGAGTTCGCCGCCCCCATCAGGATCGGCGAAAGGCCGAGCTGTTCTGAGGTGACCTTCTGCAGATTGCCGAACAGCACGTTCGAGGCGGTGTCCGAGCCCGTCAGCGCCACGCCGAGCCAGCCGAGCAGGGTGCCGAAGAAGGGATAGAGCACCCCGGTTCCGGCAAAGGCGAGCCCGAGGGTGGCATCGATGCCTGAGAGCCTGGTCAGGGTACCAATCGCCAGCATGGCCGAAATGGTGATCAGAGAATAGGCGCAGAGCCTGATCGTCCGGACATAGGTCATGATCATGCGACCAGGCGTGAATCCCATGACGAAGCCGGAAATGATCGCTGCGATCAACATGCCCGAGCCGGTATAGGAGAGCCAGGTGAACGAGAACACGGCGGCCTCCGGTGTCGGACGTGGCGCAACCGGCGCCACCTTGGCGATCTGGTTATGGAGATCCGGCACCGGATAGCTCCACACGGCCCAGGAATTCACACTGGTCTTGAACCAGTCCGTGCCCCAGATCAGCAGGATCGCGCAAACGATGATCCAGGGCGCCAGGGCCATCCAGACCTGCGCAGGTGCGGATCGCTCCGTGGATACAGCCGGTATGATTCGCCCCTCGGCGGAGACGTCATGGCCGCGCAGGGCCGGTGAGGCCCAGATCTCGCGGGGCTTCCAGATCTGCAGGAAGCCGATCAGGCAAGCCATCGAGATCAGCGAGGCGCCGATATCGACGATCCAGGGATTGATGAAGTTCGAGATGAGGAACTGCGGCACCGCAAAAGAGACGCCGGTGACCAATATGGCCGGCCAGATCTGCAGCATGCCACGCCGGCCGGCGAAGACCCAGATCAGCCAGAACGGCACGAGCAACGAGAAGAACGGCAATTGTCGGCCGACCATGGCTCCAAGCAGGAACGGATCAATTCCGGTGACCTGGCTGAGCCCCTGGATCGGTGTTCCAAGAGCACCAAAGGCGACCGGCGCCGTATTGGCGATGAGCGAGAGCCCAGATGCTGCCAAGGGGGAAAAGCCGAGCCCGATCAGAATCGCGCCGGTCACCGCGACCGGGGTGCCGAAGCCCGAAGCGCCCTCGAAGAAGGCTCCGAAGGCGAAGGCAATCAGCAGGAGCTGAATCCGTCGGTCGCTGGTCACTCCGCCGATCGTGGTCTGCAAGGTTTCGAAGGCGCCTTTCTCGACCGTAAGCCGGTAGAGAAAGATCACATTTAGGACAATCCAGCCTATTGGGAAGAATCCAGTCACCGCTCCGAGCGCCGTAGCGCGGGCCGACATTCCGGCGGGCATCGTGAATATAAATATCGCCACAAGATTGGCGACAATAAGAGCAATGATCGCTGCAATATGTGCTTTGACGGTATTTGATGCGATCAATCCTAACAATACAAGGACCGGAAGCGCTGCGGCGAGCGTCGACAGGGCGCTGTTTCCGAATGGGTCGTAGACCTGATTCCACATGGCGCTATCTTCCCTTGAGCCGTCGCAAGGCGGGAACGCGAAATGTGCTTCTTGGTATTGTTGCGAATTATACGCTCAATCAACGGAAATGATAGCAATCGCGCTCGCAATGTCGACATCTATTGCGGGCATGGCGGACTGCGTCAAAGCGATGTATTGCGGCCGGTAAGACGCCGCGCCGCGAGTGTCGGCGCGCATTGCCTGCTCAACGGAAGGAAGTCATGTCCTACGATCTCGTCGTCATCGGTACTGGCCCCGGGGGCTATGTCTGTGCCATCCGCGCCGCTCAGCTCGGCCTCAAGGTCGCCGTGGTGGAGAAGCGCAAGACTCATGGCGGCACCTGCCTGAATGTCGGCTGCATCCCGTCCAAGGCCTTGCTGCACGCGTCGGAAATGTTCGAAGAGGCCGGCCACACCTTCCCGAGTCTCGGCATCAGCGTCGGCACGCCCAAGCTCGATCTCAAGCAGATGTTGGTCCACAAGCAGGAGACGATCGACGCGAACGTCAATGGCGTCGCCTTCCTGCTGAAGAAGAACAAGATCGAGGCCTTCCAGGGCACCGCGAGCATCCCCGGCGCGGGGAAAGTCGAGGTCACGGGTGCGGACGGCAAGAGCCAGGTCCTCGAGACCAAGAACATCGTCATTGCGACGGGTTCGGAAGCGGCCGGCCTGCCGGGCGTCGAGATCGACGAGAAGACCGTGGTGACCTCGACCGGCGCACTCGAGCTTGCGTCCGTGCCGAAGGAGCTGCTGGTGGTGGGCGCCGGCGTAATCGGTCTCGAAATCGGTTCGGTCTGGAGCCGTCTCGGCGCCAAGGTCACCGTGGTCGAATATCTCGACCGCATCCTGCCCGGCATGGATGACGAGATCGCCAAGCAATTCCAGCGCATCCTGCAGAAGCAGGGCTTCGAATTCCACCTGGGTTCCAAGGTCACCAAGGTCGAGACGGGCAAGAAGGGCGCGACCGTCACGGTCGAGCCCGCCGCCGGCGGTGAGGCCAAGACGCTGTCTGCCGATATCGTGCTGGTCGCGATCGGCCGTCGTCCGAACACCGATGGCCTCGGCCTGGACGCCGCTGGTGTCGCGACCGAGCGTGGTCGCGTCGTGATCGACGACCATTTCAAGACCAACGTCGCGGGCATCTATGCCATTGGCGACGTGGTGCGCGGTCCGATGCTCGCTCACAAGGCCGAGGACGAGGGCATGGCGGTGGCCGAGCTGATCGCCGGCAAGGTTGGGCATGTGAACTATGACGCCATCCCGAGCATCATCTACACGGCTCCCGAAGTCGCCGCGATCGGCAAGACCGAGGAGGAGCTGAAGGCTGCGGGCATCGCCTACAAGATCGGCAAGTTCCCCTTCACCGCCAATGGCCGCGCCCGCGCCATGCGCCACACAGAGGGCTTCGTGAAGTTCCTCGCCGATGCGGCGACCGACCGCGTGCTCGGCTGCCATATCATCGGCCCGCATGCCGGGGACCTGATCGCCGAAGTCACGGTGCTGATGGAGTTCGGCGGCTCGTCGGAGGATCTCGCCCGCACCTGCCATGCTCATCCGACGCTGGCCGAGGCGGTCAAGGAAGCTGCGCTCGCCGTCGACAAGCGCGCGATCCATATGTGAGCGGCATCTCGATTCCCGGCCGAAGCGTAGGCGGAGGCCCGGGAATCTCAGCCCCTATGACAAACGCCCGGCGCTTCGCCGGGCGTTTCACGTTTCGGGTGATGCGAAGGCAGAACCGGCGTCCGCGTGACCTCGGCTTTATCGGCCCCGCCTTGCATGAAAGGCGGTCAGGGTGTTGCGCAGCAGGCAGGCGATGGTCATCGGGCCGACGCCGCCCGGTACAGGCGTGATCGCGCCTGCAACCTTCACGGCCTCGGCAAAGTCGACATCGCCGGCGAGCTTGCCGTCGGGCAGGCGGTTGATGCCGACATCGATTATGGTGGCGCCGGGCTTGATCCAGTCACCCCTTACGAAGTGGGGCCGCCCGACCGCCGCGACCAGGATGTCGGCGCGCCGGCAGATTGCGGGAAGATCGCGGGTACGGGAATGGGCGATGGTGACGGTGCAGTCGGCCTGGACCAGCAACTGCGCCATCGGCCGGCCGACGATGCCCGAGCGGCCGATCACCACGGCTTCCAGTCCGGCGAGCGTTGGCAGGGTCTGCTTCAGCAGGATCATCGAGCCGAGCGGCGTGCAGGGGATCAGGCTGGCCTGGCCGTTGGCGAGGCGGCCGACATTGATCGGATGGAAGCAGTCGACGTCCTTGGCGGGGTCTATCGCCTCGATCACACGGTCGGGATTGATGTGCTTCGGCAAGGGCAATTGCACCAGAATGCCGTCGACTCTGTCGTCGGCATTCAGCGCGGCGACCTTGGCCAGCAACTCCGCTTCGCTGGTCTCGGCCGGCAGGCGGTGAACCGCAGAGTTCATGCCGATCTCGCCGGCAAGCTTTTCCTTGGAGTTCACATAGACACGGCTCGCCGGGTCGTCGCCGACGAGCACGACATGCAGGCCGGGGACCAGGCCCCGTTCAGCCTTGATCGCGGTGATCTCCTGGCCGATCTCGGCACGCAGTGCCGCAGCTGCCGCCTTGCCGTCGATGATGCGCGCCTGATCCGCCATGACCCACCGCCTGTGTTTCGCTGAGTGCTCCTCATGCGCGATCATCGTGCGGGCGGCAAGTATCGACGCACCATTATCGATGCGCCGTCGCCTTGGCCATTTGCGCCAAAGGCGCTGTTCTTGCCTGCGGCGACGGCAGCGTGATCGCCGCCTTGCCGCCACTCATGCTGGCCTGTATCGAGCGAGGGCAAGGCAGCGATTGACGGGATGGAGTGCTGACGACGTGACGACAGGATTTGCCGCCATTCCCGCCTCGACCAGCTATCGCCTGACCAATGCCCGCTCCCCGCTCTGCCTGATCGAGGGCGCGGACCTTGCTGCCGATCGTGATGGACTGGCGCTGGTCGACCTTCGCGTCGAGGATGGGCGCATCGCGTCGATCCTGCCGGCCGGTACGGAAGCGCCGGAGGGCGGTCCCAGGCTCGATCTCGATGGCGGCATCGTGCTGCCGCGGCTGGTCGATGCGCATGTCCATCTCGACAAGGGCCATATCTGGCCGCGCCGCCGCAATCCGGACGGCACCTTCATGGGCGCACTCGAGAATGTCATGGCCGATCGCGAGGCCAATTGGACGTCGGAAGATGTGCGTGCCCGCATGGATTTCGGCCTGCGCTGCGCCTTCGCCCATGGCACGAGCGCGGTCCGCACCCATATCGACTCGCTCGGCAAGCAGATCGGCATCTCCTGGCCGGTGCTGGCCGAGATGCGGGCGGAATGGGCCGGGCGTGTCGCGCTGCAGGCCTCGCCGCTTTTCGGCATCCAGTTTGCGCTCGACGCCGAGCACATGCAGGCGGTGACGCGGGCCGTGAAGGCGCATGGCGACGGCATCTTCGGCTGCGTCACCTATATGATCCCGGAGCTCGCGGAGGCGCTCGACATCGTCTTCCGCACGGCGATCGAGAACGGCTTCGATCTCGACTTCCATGTCGATGAGACCAATGATCCGGCGGCGCGGTCGCTTGAATACATTGCCGAGGCCGCACTCCGGCATCGCTTCACCGGAAAGATCCTCGCCGGCCATTGCTGTTCGCTCGCTGTGCAGGCTCCGCAGGATGAGGCGCGGATCATCGCCAAGGTCGGGCAAGCCGGCATTGCGGTTGTGTCCCTGCCGATGTGCAACATGTATCTGCAGGACCGCGACGGCGGCCGCACGCCACGCTGGCGCGGCGTCACTGCGCTGCACGAACTGAAGGCTGCCGGCGTGGCGGTGATGATCGCTTCCGACAATACGCGCGATCCGTTCTATGCCTATGGCGATCTCGACCTCGTCGAGGTGCTGCGCGAAGGCACCCGCATCCTCCAGCTCGATCATGGCCCGACCGATTTCGCGGCGATGATCGCGCGCGCACCGGCTGCGATCATGGGCGTCGCCGACAAGGGCGTTGTGGCGCCAGGACTGTCCGCCGACCTGATCCTGACCCGCGCCCGCGATTGGACCGAATTCTTCGCGCGCCCCCAGGCTGATCGCACGGTGCTGGTCGCCGGCAAGGCGATCGACCGGACGCTGCCGGATTACCGCGAACTCGACCATCTGATGAGCAAGAGCGCATGAGCCCCCGCTACGACATCGCCGCCCTGAAGAACCGTCTCGGCGGAATCAGGACCGAGGACAATCCGGCGCTGGTGAAGCAGAAGAGCCGCGACTTCTTCTGGTACTCGCCGACCCTCAAGCGTCAGCTCGACCACGTCACGGCCGATATCATCGTCTCGCCGACCAGCGAGGCCGAGGTGCTGGACGTCCTTGCGGCCGCTCATGCACTCGGCATTCCGGTGACGCCGCGCGGCACCGGGACCGGCAATTACGGCCAGGCGATGCCGCTCTCTGGCGGGGTGCTGCTCGATCTCTCGGGGTTCAACAAGGTCAAGTCGATCGGGCCTGGACGCTATGTCGCCGAGCCGGGCGCGGTCATGGCCCGCATCGACGAGCAGACGCGGGCGCATTCCAGGCAGGAGCTGCGCCTGCATCCCTCGACCTATCAGACCGCCTCGATCGGCGGCTTCATCGCCGGTGGTTCGGGCGGCGTCGGCTCGATCAAATGGGGTGGCCTGCGCGACTGGGGCAACATCATCCGGCTCAAGGTCGCGACGATGGAGGCCTCGCCCCGGATCCTCGAATTCACCGGCGACGACCTGCACAAGGTTGCCCATGCCTATGGCACCAACGGCATCATCACCGAGGTCGAGATGCCGCTCGGGCCCGCCTATGACTGGGTCGACGTCATCCTCGGCTTCGACACGCTGCGCGCGGCGACCGAGTTCGCCAATGCGCTTGGTGAGCAGGACGGGCTGGCTCTGAAGAACCTCGCGGTCGTCGCGGCCCCGGCGCCGCATGACTATTTTCTGCGGCACAAGAAATTCCTGCCGCGCGACAGCCATGTCGTGATCGTCATGGCGGCGGATTTCGCAGTCGATGCACTGCTCGCCTATGCCCGGCATTTCCGCGGCGCCGAACTGCTGATGCGCTCCGACAAACTCTCGCCGGAAGAGGCCAAGGGCCTGCCGCCCGGCTATGAGCTGGGCTGGAACCACACGACGCTGCGGGCGCTGCGGGTTGACCCGTCCATCACCTATCTCCAGGTGCTCTACCCCTTCCCGAACCAGGTCGAGCTGATCCAGCGCATTCATGAGCGCTTTGGCGACGAGGTGCGCTGCCATCTCGAATTCGTCCGCTTCGACGGCAAGGTCACCTGCTTCGGCCTGCCGCTGGTGCGCTTCACCAGCGAGGAGCGGCTCGAGGAGATCATGGCGATTCATGAGGAGATGGGAGCGCCGATCTTCAACCCGCATCGCTACACCTTGGAAGAAGGCGGCATGAAGCAGACCGACGAGCTGCAGCTCGCTTTCAAGCGCGAGGCCGATCCGCAAGGCCTGCTCAATCCCGGCAAGATGATCGCCTGGGAGGATCCGTCCTACGATTACAAGTCTGGCAAGACCTTCCTGTTCCGCAGCCTGGCCGATGCCGGCGTGGGTGGATGATCATGCGCGTGCTCGTCCTTTACGCTCATCCCGATCCGGACAGTTTTGGGGCGGCGTTGCATCGGGCCGTGGTGAAGGGGCTCGAAGAGGCCGGCCATGAGGTCGACGATTGCGATCTCAATGCCGAGGGCTTCGATCCGGTGCTGAGCCGGGAGGGCCGGGTCGGCTATCACGATGTTGCCAGCAACACGCTTCCGGTTGCCGGCTATGTCGAGCGGCTACGAGCAGCCGAGGCGCTGGTCCTGTGCTTTCCTGTCTGGAATTTCGGCTATCCCGCGATCCTCAAGGGCTATTTCGATCGCGTCTTCCTGCCCGGTGTTTCGTTCAAGCTGAACGATGGCAAGGTCAGGCCCAATCTCTGGAATATTCGCCGTCTCGTGGCCGTCACAACCTATGGCGGCTCGCGCTGGCGCGCCTTTCTGATGGGCGATCCGCCGCGCAAGGTGGTGTGTCGGGCCCTGCGCGCCGTTTGTCATCCGAGTGCACGCCCGCTTTACCTGGCTCACTACGACATGAATCGCGCAACAGCGGGCAGCCGCGACGCCTTCCTTGCGCGCGTCTCGAAAAAGATGCGTACTCTGTGATTGTGCGCTGCACTTGCGTCATCACACTGTCATGATCGCAAGCGATCTCAGAGCCGGCGAATAGATTTCCGAGCAGTTTCCAAGGACCGGCTCATGACCAAGTCCCTCGAGAAAAGCGTCGGTCGAGCTCTCCTTGTGGCTGCGCGCCTGCATCGGGCGCGCATGGGCGAGAGGCTCAACGGCCTCGGGCTCTTTCCCGGGCAGGAGCAGGCGCTGAAGGCCCTCCAGCCAGCCCCTATGACGATGGGCGAACTGGCGACCCTGCTTCGGGTCAAACCGCCGACCGTGTCCAAGACCATTGGCCGGCTCTCCTTGCAGGGGCTGGTGACGCGCGAGGGCGGTAGCCGCGATGGCCGGCTGGTTCAGGTCGCGTTGACCGAGCACGGTCAGAAGACCGCGGCTGCGCTCGATGCGGTCTGGAATCAGGTCGAGGACGAACTGCTGGAAAAGCTCGACGCCAAGGAGCGCAAGCAGCTCCGCAAGCTGCTGCGCAAGGCCTCGAAGGGCCTGTCCAAGGCCGGGGCCGAAATCGACGAGCCTGACGCCGATGGGGACGAGGCCGAGGCTGAGGCCTGATCAGCGCATGGAACGCATGCCCTCTGGCGCTGGCGTCGTTCCCTAAATCGGTTAAATCTCTCTCCGTCATTCTTCTCACGCATGACGGGACGGTCCTTTGCCCGCCTATTCCCATCGACCGGAAACGGGCCGCTCCCGCCTGATCGCCATCGGGCTGATGTGCGGTGCCGTGCTGTGCTTCTCGCTGCTCGATACCAGCGCGAAATGGCTGGCCGGTCATATGGACCCGCTTCAGGTGGTGTTCGCGCGCTATGCCGGCAGCATGATCCTGGTCTCGCTGCTGCTGAACCCCTGGAGCCATCCCGGTATCCTGCGCACCAAGAAGCCCTGGCTGCAGGCGGTGCGTTCGCTGTTGCTGCTCGGTTCAACGGCCCTGAACTTCTTCGCGCTGAAATATCTGCAGCTCGCCGAGACCGTGTCGATCATGTTCGCGACGCCGCTTCTGGTGGCGCTGGTTTCCGGGCCGCTGCTCGGAGAATGGCCCGGGCCACGCCGGCTCGTCGCGATCGGTGTCGGGTTCATCGGCGTGCTCGTGATCACACGGCCCGGCCTTGGCGGCATGCATCCGGCGGCGCTGCTCTGCATGATCGGCGTCGTCTGCTACGCCTTCTATTCGATCTCGACCCGGCTTCTGGCGGCCTTCGACCCGCCGGAGACGACAATGGTCTATTCCGGCGTCGCGGGAACGGTCGCGCTGCTGCCGCTTATTCCCCTGTTCTGGACCTGGCCGGATGGACCGTTGCCCTGGGCGTTGATGCTGGTGACCGGCGCCATGGGCGGCTTCGGGCATTGGCTGCTGATCCTGGCGCACCGGCTGGCGCCCGCGACGGTGCTGGCGCCGTTCATCTATTCGCAGATCGTCTGGATGGTCACGTTGGGCTATCTCGTCTTCGGGCAGCTACCCGACCGCTGGACCTTCATCGGCGCAGCCATCGTGATCTCGTCGGGCTCTATCTGCTCTATCGCGAGCGGGTCCGGGCCGTGCCCGAGGGCTCGGCCCGGCTCGATTGAGCACTGGCAGGGCTCAGTCCTTCGGGGCCAGCGAAAGGCCGCTCTGCTGGGCGATCCAGTCGGAGAGCATCGGCACGTAATCATCGCCCCGGCCATTGGCAACGGCGGAGGCATAGGCGTTCTTGACGGCGTTGCCGATCGGGTTCGGGACGCCTGCCGCATTGGCGACGCCTTCGAGATAGCGCACATCCTTCAGCGCGTTGACCAGCGTGAACTTGTGCGCGTCACGGTCGCGCTCCAGTACGTATTTCATGAAGGTCTGATAGAAGCCGCAATCCATCCGGCTGCCGGAGAGCACGCTGTTGAAGGTCTGCGGCGTGATGCCGATCTTCTGGGCCAGAGCGAGCGCCTCGGAATAGATCGCGCCATAGCCCATCGACAGGAAGTTGTTGAGCAGCTTCATCTTGTGACCGTCGCCGACGGGGCCGAGATGGACGACCTTCTGCGCCCAGGCCTCGCAGGCCGGCTTGATGCGCGCGAAGACCGCATCGCTGGCGCCGATCATGGTCGAGAGCTGGCCCTGAGCGGCCTGTGCCGGCGTGCCGCCGAGCGGTGCGTCGCAGAGATGCAGGCCGTTCGCCTCGAGTTCGGCGGCAAGGCGGATGGTCGAACCGGGATCTGAGGTCGAGCAATCGACCACGATCGTGCCGGGCCCGGCGCCGGCGACGATGCCGTCCGGGCCGTTCAGCACGGCCTCGACCTGGGGCGAGCCGGTCACGCACAGGAAGATGATCGTCGCCTGCGAGGCCAGTTCCTTCGGTGTCCTGGCTTCGGTTGCACCAGCCGCCACCAGTTCCTCGACCGGCTTGCGGTTGCGGTGGCCCATCACCGTCAGCTGGAAGCCCTTGTCGAGGAGATTGCGGGCCATGCCTTGCCCCATCAGGCCGACGCCGATGAAGCCGATCGACTCTTTCGCGGTGCTCATCTTCAATTTCTCCGACTTATATGAGAAGGACTCGATCAGACGGCCTTTCGCAGGCCGGTTGAAACTCGCGGGACTCTTTCGCTTCCGTCTGAAGAGGGCGTGTCATGACCAGCAACGGCCACACCCCCGAGGCCGGGCCAGCCGGGAAGGCGGGACTGGCTGCGCCGGGCCGTGGGCGGGTGACATTGCAGATCATCGCCGACCATCTCTCGGTGTCGACGGCGACGGTGTCGCTGGCCCTGCGCGGCTCGCCTCTCGTCGCGGACGCGACACGGCTGCGGGTTCAGCAGATCGCGCGCGACATGGGCTACAGCTACAACCGCAGCGCCGCGTCGCTGAGGACCGACCGCACCAATATCCTTGGCGTCGGCTTCCACGACATCACGAATCCCTATTTCGCCGAACTCCTGGCCGCGATCGAGGAAACGGCGACGGCGCATGGCCGCTCGATCCTGCTCGGTACCTATGCGGAGAACCTGGAGCGGCAGGACCGGGTCCTGAACACCCTGAAGGAGTATCGACCCGACGGCATGGTGATCTGTGCCGCAGGCGGCAGCACGGCTGAAACCTTCGGCCATCTGATTGAGGCCGGTGTCCCGCTGGTCCAGCTCTCCCGGGAGATTCCGGGTCTCGACCTCGATTTCGTGGGGTCGGATGATCATCACGGCACCGTGCTGGCGCTGGAGCATCTGATCGGTCTTGGCCACCGGCGCATCGCCTTCCTCGGCGAAAACAACCTGATCTCGACGGGCCGCAACCGGTATCGGGGCTATTGCGAGACGCTCGCCCGGCACGGGATTCCGCTTGATCCTGCGTTGGTCTATGCGTCGATCGGCACCCGCGAGAACGGCCTCAAGGGCATTCAGAAGGTGCTCGATGCGCAGAATCCGCCAACCGCGGCCGTCTGCTTCAATGACCTCATCGCCTTCGGCGCGATGCTCGGCCTGCGTCATCGTGGGCTGGAGGCCGGGGTCGAGTTTTCGCTCGTGGGCTGCGACGACGTCCAGGAAGCGGCGCAGTGGTATCCGGCGCTGACCACGCTGAAGAACTTCCAGGACGAGATGGGCCGCAAATCGGCGGAACTGCTGATCCGGCGCATCGAGAATCCGACTGCGCCGACGCAGCGGATCGTGCTGACGCCGGAGCTCGTCGTGCGGGGCACGACGACACCGCCCAAACGCTAGATCCCGCTCATGGATCATTCGCGGGTTTGGCGTTGAGCGCGCGATAGGCGCGCACGACCTGCGAATCGTCGCGCGCGCCATGGCCGAGGCCCGAGCTCGCCAGGAACATCTGATGTGCAGCGGCGGCGAGCGGCAGTGCTGTCCTGGCGGCGCGGCCGGCATCGAGCACGATCCCGAGATCCTTGACGAAAATGTCGACCGCACTGGCGACGGGGGCATCTTCCAGCAGCATGCGCGGACCGCGATCCCGCAGCATCCAGGACGAGGCAGCCGAGCCACCCATGATCTCGAAGAGAATCTTGCCGTCGATCCCCGCCTTCTCGGCGAGCGAGAGCGCTTCGGCCGCCACCGCGATATGGACGCCGCAGAGCAGTTGGTTGACCGTCTTCACGGTCGCACCCTGCCCGGGCTTCTGGCCGACATGGAAGACCTTGTCGCCCATCGCATCGAGCACGGGCTTTGCCAGTGCGAAACTCTCCTGCGGCGCACCGACCATGATGGTCAGCGTCGCGCCGCGCGCGCCGCTGATGCCGCCGGAGACCGGGGCATCGACGAAGTGACGGCCGGTTTTCGTGACCTCCGTCGCGATCGCCTCGACCTCGCCGGGAGGGCAGGTCGCCATCAGCAGCACGCTCGCGCCGGGCGCGAGTGCCGCCAGGGCGCCGGCCTCGAACAGGACCGAGCGCGCCTGCGCGGCATTGACGACCATCAGGACGAGCGCATCGGCATCTCTTGCGGCCGCCGCGGCGCTCTCGGCAGCGTGGCCTCCGGCTGAAACTAGCGCCTCGCGGGCGCTCTTGCGCATATCGAAGCCAGTGACCCGGAACTGACGCTTCACGAGGTTCTCGGCCATCGGCGCCCCCATGGCGCCGAGCCCGACGAAGGCGATGGATTTGATCTCGTTCACGAACGCAGTCCCTCAAACGCAAACGGGGCCCGGCGGGCCCCGCTGGATTATTCCTTCACGGCTCCGGTCATCGACGAGACGTAATGCTCGACGAAGAAGGAGTAGAGAATGACGACCGGGAGCGAGCCGAGCAGCGCGCCGGCCATCAGCGCCCCCCATTCATAGACGTCCCCGCGCACCAGCTCGGTGAGAACGCCGACAGCGACGGTCTTGTTCTCCGAGGACTGGATGAAGGTGAGCGCGTAGATGAACTCGTTCCAGGAGAGGGTAAAGGCGAAGATGCCGGCCGAGATCAGCCCCGGCACCGCCAGTGGCAGGATGATCTTGACCAGGATCTGCCAGCGGCTGGCGCCGTCGACGAGCGCGCATTCCTCCAGCTCGTAGGGGATCGAGCGGAAATAGCCCATCAGCAGCCAGGTGCAGAACGGCACCAGGAAGGTCGGATAGGTGAAGATCAGCGCGAGCTTGGTGTCGTAGATGCCGAAGCCGAAGATCAGCACGGCGAGCGGGATGAACAGGATCGAGGGAGGTACGAGATAGGCGAGGAAGATCGCCAGCCCGGTGACCCGCGAGCCGCTGAAGCGCAGACGCTCGATCGCATAGGCGGCGAACACGGCGGCGGTGAGCGACAGGATCGTCGATCCGATCGAGACCAAGATCGTGTTGAGCAGCCAGTGCGGATATGTAGTTTCGAACAGCAGATATTTGATGTGGCGCAGCGTAGGCTCGCCCGGCCAGAGCGGGTTGTGGCTCTTGAAATCCGTCAGCTCGTGATTGGGCTTCAGCGCCGTCACGCCCATCCAGTAGAATGGAAACAGCAGCACGAAGATGAAGACGATGAGCGGCAACCAAGTGGTCACCAGCCGACGCGGCAGGTTGGCCATGTAGCTGGTGCCGACGCTTTCGTCGGTGAGCTGAACGCGCGGGGCGGTCGGTTGACTGATGTCGGTCATGGCTGGCGTCCTCAGTCCGCGCCGCCCTGCTGCCATTTCCGCCGCTGCAGGCCGAAATAGCTGAACAGGATCGCTCCGAGCAGGAAGGGGATCATCGCGACTGCGATCGCTGCGCCTTCGCCAAGCTGGCCGCCGGGGATGGCGCGCTGGAAGGAGAGGGTCGCCATCAGGTGAGTGGCGTTGAGCGGGCCGCCGCGGGTCAGCACGTAGATGAGCTGGAAATCGGTGAAGGTGAACAGCACAGAGAAGGTCATCACGACCGCGATGATCGGCGAGAGCAGAGGCAAGGTGATGAAGCGGAAGCGCTGCCAGTTGGTTGCACCGTCGAGCATCGCGGCCTCGTAGAGCGAGGGCGAAATGGTCTGCAGGCCGGCCAGCAGCGAGATCGCGACGAAGGGAATGCCGCGCCAGACATTGGCTGCGATCACCGAGGCGCGCGCATTCGTGGTGTCGCCGAGGAAGTTGATATTGGTCGAGATCAGGCCGAGCTCCTTCAGAGCCCAGGAGATCACCGAGAACTGGGTGTCGAAGATCCACCAGAAGGCGATCGCCGAGAGTACGGTCGGCACCACCCAGGGCAGCAGTACAATGGCGCGGATGAAGGCCTTGAAGGGTAGGTGCTCGTTCAGGAGCAGCGCCAGCCAGAGCCCGAGCGCGAATTTCAGGGCCGAGGCGACGACCGTGTAGAGGATGGTGTTGAAGACCGCGAGCCGGAACACCGAGTCGGTCAGCAGCGACTCGTAATTCTCGAGCCCGATGAAGACGCCCGCCCGGCCGATGCGGGTATCGGTGAAGCCGAGCCAGACGCCGAGGGCCAGCGGCCAGGCGAGGAAGACGATCAGGAAGATCGCCGCGGGCACCATGAACAGGATGCCGAGTCCGTTGCGGCTCTGGCCCAGCCGCGCCAGCATAGAAGGTCTCGCACGCTCCGCCGGCCGCGCGATTGCGGTGTCAGCCATGGTGATCTCTCCCGGATGCAGGGCCGGCGGCTCTTCGCCGCCGGCGGGCGCGGCCGTGGCCGCGCCGTTTCGTTGCAGCGATCAGACGCGATAGTAGCGGTTGATCCGTGCCTCTGCGCGCTTGGCCGCTTCCTCAGGCGTCCGCTGGCCGGTGGCGCCTTCCGCGAACATGTCGACAAGAACGTAGTCGGCCATCACCGCAGCCGAAGCGTAGCCGAGCGGGCCGGAATAGCCGTTCGGGCGCAGTGTCTCAGAGGCCTTCTGATACGGGGTGTGAACCGGATCCGAGGTCCAGACCGGATTATTGGCGTAGGCCTTCAGCGGCTGGCAGCAATAGGCGCTGGCCTGGGTGATCCAGGTCGGCATCTGTTCCTGCTCGTACATGAACTGGAGATAGGCCTGTGCCGCCTGCGGGAACTTGGTGTGCTTGAAGATCACGCAGGTGGTGGTCTGGTGCAATTCGACCGACTGGCCCACCGGGCCGATCGGCATGTTCGCCGACCTCATGTCCTTGGCCATGTCGGCGAGCTTGGGGTCGTTCTTCGCGGAGTAATAGAGCGAGACGCCGTTGGCGGTGACCGAAACCTCACCGGCCAGGAAGGCGCGGTTGTTGTTGATGTCGAGCCAGCTTTCCGTGCCCGGGATGAAGGTCTTGTAGAGCTCGGCGGCGTATTTGATGGCCGCGATCGTCTCGGGGCTGTTGATCGCGACCTTGCCGGCATCATCGACGGTTCGGCCACCATGGCTCCAGAGCAGCCAGTGGCAGAAGTTGTTGCCGTCGCCGACACCCTTTCCGAGGGTGAAGCCGGCGGGGTGCCCCTTGGCCTTCAGCGCCTTGCAGAGATCGAGGAAGGCGTCGGTCTTGGTCGGGAAGGTCGAGTGGCCGGCTTCCTTGACCCAGCTGTCGCGATAAAGCACGGCGTTTGCGATGGCAGCCAGCGGCAGGCCGATGAACTTGCCGTCCTTCTTGGCGTAACCTTCAAGGCCGGGATACCAGCCGCCATATTTGCCGCCGAGATAATTGCCGAGCTCGGTGACGTCGAGCAGCTTGTCGGGATACTGGAAGGCATCGTCGAACCAGACGAGCACGATGTCGGGGCCTGCGCCGACATTGGCGGCGACGGCGGCCTTCGGACGAATATCTTCCCAGCCTTCCTTGTCGACCCGGATCTGAACGCCGGTCGCATCCGTGAACTTCTTGGTATTGGCGAGCCAGGCGTCTTCCTCACCCTTGACGAAGGGGGCCCAGCGCAGCACGCGCAGTTGAGCGCCTGGTTCGGGGGTGAATTTTGGAGCGGCCGCCTGGGCGAAGGCGGGGGCGGTCCCCAAGTGCCCCATCAGGCCGGCGCCCGCAGCCACGCCGGCGCTGCCCAGCAGCATATCGCGTCTTGAAATCGTCATTGGTTGTTCCTTCCCGGAAAGAAGGGACCTTTTTTATGTGGCCTGCGACCCGTCCCTGGAAGTCATCGCCGGCTCTTTTGGCTGCGCCAGGCCAGCCGGTGTCCGTGCTGGCCTGTCGTGACGTCATGTCATGCGGGCCAAGGCGCAATCAGGCGCGGGCCTCCGCAGCAGTCAGAAGCTCAGATACGCTTGCCGGTGGCGGCGTCGAACAGATGCGTGACGCTGGTGTCCGGCGTGATGCCAATGGTCTCGCCGGGCTTGGCCGTGATGCGTTCGCGGAAGACGCAGGTCAGTTCCTGCCCGCCGCAGCGCACGACGACCTGCGTCTCGGAGCCGGTCGGTTCGATGACCACGACCTCGGCCTTGAGGCCGTTGGGGTTGAGTTGGAGGTGCTCCGGACGGATGCCGAAAACCGCGGCCTTGCCGTTCGAGTCAGCCGGATGCTGCCCGATGGGCCAGATCACGCCGCCCTCGGTCTCGAACCCGGCCGCGGTGATCTTGCCCTTGAGGAAGTTCATCGACGGCGAGCCGATGAAGCCCGCGACGAAAAGGTTGTTCGGCCGGTCGTAGAGGTCGAGCGGAGCGCCCATCTGCTCGACGATGCCGTCATGCATCACGACGATCTTGTCGGCCATGGTCATGGCCTCGATCTGGTCGTGCGTGACATAGACCGTCGTGGTCTTGAGACGCTGATGCAGTTCCTTGATCTCGGTGCGCATCTGCACGCGCAGCTTGGCGTCGAGATTCGAAAGCGGCTCGTCGAAGAGGAAGACCTGCGGATCGCGCACGATCGCGCGGCCCATGGCGACACGCTGGCGCTGACCGCCCGAAAGCTGGCGCGGATAGCGGTCGAGCAGCTTGTTGAGGCCGAGAATGCCGGCAGCCTTGTTGACGCGCTCGTCGATCTCGGCCTTGGGGGCATTCCGCAGCTTCATCGAGAAGGCCATGTTGTCGGCCACTGTCATGTGCGGATAGAGCGCGTAATTCTGGAACACCATGGCGATGTCGCGCTCTTTCGGCGGCACGTCGTTGACGACGCGCGGGCCGATGCGGATCTCGCCTCCGGAAATATTCTCCAGCCCGGCGATCATGCGCAGAAGGGTCGATTTTCCGCAGCCGGAGGGGCCGACGAGAATAACGAACTCGCCATCGTTGATGTCGATATCGACGCCATGGATGACCTGCGTCGAGCCGTAAGCCTTGCGCACATCAGCGATCTGGACTGAGGCCATCTGAACCCTCTCCCGGACTTAAGTTTCCTCTGGGGTCCGGTATCGTCCCGTGTCCGGGCACTCCGCACCGCCGCTGCTGTCGGCTTCTCGTGACCGACCGACGAAAAGCGCCGCAGACCAGGCAGTGCCTGTTGCGCCGGGTTTCATCTACGATAAAGTCATACGATACGGACAGGCGTGTCAAGCGCCGGAATCGCTCCAATGAAACCGCCTTCCGGCGGCTTGGGCGCGATTGAAAACGGGTGAGGACGCCAGCAGATGCGGGTGCGCGACTTTTCGCGGCCGACGACCCTGAATCCCGACCGCCTGTTCGGGCAGGTGGCTCAGAAGCTCGCGGTCGCGATCATTTCAGGGACGTTCAAAGCCGGCGAGCTGTTGCCGAACGAAGCCGATCTGAAATCCGAAATCTCGGTCTCGCGCACCGCCTATCGCGAAGCTGTGAAGTACCTGACGGCGAAGGGGCTGGTCGAGGCGCGCCCGAAGAGCGGCACGCGGGTAGCGCCGCGCGACGGCTGGAACCTGCTCGATCCCGACGTGCTGTCCTGGCATTTCGAGGCCGACCCGAACGAGAAATTCATCCGCGACCTGTTCGAGTTGCGCAGTTTTGTCGAGCCGAGCGCAGCGCGCCTTGCGGCCCTGCGGCGTACGCCCGCCGATCTCGTACGAATCCAGGCGGGTTATCACGGCATGATCGACAACCCGCCCTATGCCGAGGCAACCATTCGTGCCGACCTGGCTTTCCACGAGGCGATCCTCGCTGCCGCGCAGAATTCGACGCTGCAATGTCTGGCAAGCGTCGTCTCGGCGACGATCCAATGGTCGCTGCTGCTGAAGTCGGGAGACGATCAGGGGTTCTATGTCACGTCGCTGTTCGATCACGAGCGGGTGCTGGATGCGATCATCCAGCGGGACGGCGATCTCGCCGCGGCCCGGATGAGTGCGCTGGTAACGGACAGCCTGAACACCACGCTCACCTTCCTGGCATGGGCCGGACAGCAGAGCACCCCGAAAATCGCCTGAATAAGTCATACTACATATGACAACGACGCGCTTTTCTCGCTCTGCAGCCCGTGTAGTACTGCTCTGCCGATGCCGCGTGGCGGAGGCCTTGAGGTTTCGCGATCTAATCGTTTTAAAGAATTGAAATCAAGCCAGCCGCTCTGACACTCACGCCCGACGAAAGTTCACGATATGACCGACATCATCATGACCGGCCCGCTGATGGCCTATGCTGCCGACCAGTTGAAGGCCCGTTTCACGGTGCATGAACTCTGGAAGGCAGAGGACCGGACCGCCATGCTGAAGGAGATCGGCGGCAAGGTTCGTGGCGTCGCCGGGGGCGGCGCGCATGTCAGGATCGATGGCACGCTGTTCGACGCCCTGCCGAAACTGGAGATCGTTGCCAATTTCGGCGTCGGTTACGACACCGTCGATGCCAAGGAAGCCGGCAAGCGCGGGCTGATCGTCACCAATACTCCGGACGTGCTGACCGATGAGGTTGCGGACTTGGCACTCGGCCTGCTGCTCGCGACGGTGCGCCAGCTGCCGCAGGTCGACCGGTACCTGCGCGCCGGCAAGTGGCTGGAGAAGGCCTATCCGCTGACGACCTCGCTGCGGACCCGCAAGGTCGGCATCGTTGGGCTCGGCCGAATCGGCAAGGCCGTGGCGCAGCGTATCGAGGCCTTCGGCCTGCCGGTCAGCTATCATGGCCGCACCCGCCAGGCGGATGTGTCCTATCGCTACTATCCTTCGCTGATCGAGATGGCGGCCGATGTCGACACCCTGATCTCGGTTGCGCCTGGCGGCGCTGCGACTCATCACATGATCAATGCCGACGTCCTGAAGGCGCTCGGCCCCAATGGCATCGTCATCAATGTCGGCCGCGGTTCGGTGGTCGACGAACAGGCGTTGATCGAGGCGCTCAAGAACAAGGTCATCCTTTCGGCCGGCCTGGACGTCTTCGAGGACGAGCCGCGCGTGCCGGCCGAACTGATCGCGATGGATCATGTGGTGCTGTTGCCGCATGTCGGATCGGCATCGGTGCATACGCGTGAACAGATGGGCCAGCTTCTGGTCGACAACCTGGTTTCATGGTTCGATGGCAGGGGTCCTCTGACGCCGGTTGCCGAGACACCATGGAAGAAAGCCTGAGACACCACGTTTTGGTTCAGATGAGGCGCGGATGCCTGCCGCTTGTGGCGGGCGTCCTTTTCGCGGGGCCCGTACAGGCGCAGAAGCCGCCGCTTCCGAAGGGAGCGGAGACCGCGCCTGACACCGTTCGCCCCATGATCGGTGCCTGGAACCTCGAACAGGTCGGCGCGCCGCGCCAATGCACCATTACCCTTGGAGCGGAACAGTCGGGACAGGGGCGGCAATTGCGCTTCCCTGCCACCTGCCGCCGCGCATTGCCCATTATCGGGCAGATTGTGTCCTGGAGTGTGGCTGAGGGGGGCGGGCTGCGCCTGAATGACGAGGCCGGCAAGGCCGTGATCACGCTCAGCAAGTCCGGCGCCGGCCTGAATGGCAAGGGCACGGACGGGCAGGACTATCTGCTGGATCCGAAGGATCATCCACGCAGCGCGCGTCCAGTGCCTCCGAGCGCGGCAGAGCGCGCCGCGACCGCTGCGGCCCGGCCGACCGTTGTCGACCCTGCGGGCGCGCCTGCCACCGACGCCGTGCCCGGCCGCTATGTCACGATGCGCCAGCAGAACCGCGAGGGATGTCGCCTCATGCTTGCGGCCGGCCCCGCAAATTCTCCGGGTGGCGCTCCCGCCCGTTTCGACGGGCGCTGCGACGATACTGGCTTGACGATCTTCGATCCCGTCGGTTGGCGCTATGCGGCCGGGCGCCTTTCGCTGGTTGCACGCAAGGGGCACAGCGTCGATCTCGTCTTCGAGAACGGCCAATGGCGCAAGGACCCTGCGGTGGGCGCACCGCTGATGCTGCGCAAGCTCGCGCCCTAAGCATCGGCCCGAAAAGTGGATCGCGGTTTTCGGGAAAGCCGATGCAAACACAAAGGTGAGATCATCGGGCTGGATACGATATCCCGTCAGATGATCTGGCAGCGCTCAGACCGCCACGACGCGCTCGGGCTCGGCGGCGTCGTAATCGGCTTCCTTGGCGAGGATGCGCTGCATGCGACGCTCGTCGAGCGAATTTTCCCATTTCGCCACGACGATCGTCGCGACGCCATTGCCGATCAGATTGGTGAGGGCGCGCGCCTCCGACATGAAGCGGTCGACGCCGAGGATCAGGGCGATCGACGCCACGGGAATAGTGCCGACCGAGGCCAGTGTTGCGGCGAGTACGATGAAGCCGGAGCCCGTGACGCCGGCCGCGCCTTTCGAGGTCAGCAGCAGCACGGCGATGATGCCGATCTCCTGCGACAGGCTCAGCTCGGTATTGGTTGCCTGGGCGAGAAAGATCGCGGCCATCGTCAGATAGATGCAGGTGCCGTCGAGGTTGAAGGAATAGCCGGTGGGGATGACCAGGCCGACGACATTCTCCTTGCAGCCGAGATAGCTCATCTTGGCGATCATCCGTGGCAGGACGCTCTCGGAGGAGGAGGTGCCGAGCACGATCAGCAGCTCTTCCTTGATATAGGCGATGAACTTCACGATGCTGAAGCCATGCAGCCGGGCGATCGTGCCGAGCACGAGGAAAATGAAGATGAGGCAGGTCGTGTAGAAGGCGGCCATGAAGCTGCCCAGCGACAGCAGCGTGCCGATGCCGAATTTTCCGATCGTGAAGGCCATCGCGCCGAAAGCACCGATCGGTGCCGCCTTCATGATGATGCCGACGATCTTGAAGAAGACCTGGGCGATATCGTCGACGAAGTGCAGGACCGGCTTGCCGCGTTCGCCGAGCATCTGCAGACCAAAGGCAAAGAGCAGGGCGAAGAACAGCACCTGCAAGATTTCGCCGGTTGCGAAGGCACCGACCACTGTCGCCGGGATGATGTCCATCAGGAAGCCGATGGTACTCTGCTCCTTCGCCTTGGCCGTGAACGCGGTGATTGAGCTGGTGTCGAGCCCGCCGACATCGACACTCATGCCGACTCCGGGTTTCCAGAGATTGATCACGATGAGCCCGACGATGAGCGCAAGCGTCGTCACCACCTCGAAATAGAGCAGTGCCTTCACGCCGACGCGGCCGACCTTCTTCATGTCGTCCATCGACGCGACGCCGTGCACGACGGTGAGAAAGATGATCGGCGCGATGATCATCTTGATGGCCTTGATGAAGGCGTCGCCGAGCGGCTTCATCGCCTCGCCGGTATGCGGATAGAAATGCCCGACGAGCACCCCGATCGCGATGGCGGTCAGCACCTGGACGTAGAGATGCGTCCACCAGGGACCCTGATGACCGCGCGTGATCGCAGCTGTCGACATGGGCAGTCCCTCGAGACGCGCACTTGGCTGCGTGCGCGCTCCCGAAAATGCTACGCTTGTCTTGGCTCCCCGACAAGCGAAACGCGGCGCTGCCGTGGGGGGCGGCGCCGCGTCCTGTGCCGCGATCGCGGAGGTTACTCGGCCGCCTCGACCTTCAGCACGCCGCGACGGATCTGGTCCTCTTCGATCGACTCGAACAGGGCGCGGAAGTTGCCCTCGCCGAAGCCGTCATCGCCCTTGCGCTGGATGAACTCGAAGAAGATCGGCCCGAGCACCGTGCCGGAGAAGATCTGGAGCAGGACCTTGCTCATCCGGCCCTCCTTGGAGCCGACCGCAACCGCACCCTCGCCGTCGATCAGGATGCCGTTGGCCTTCAGCCGCTCGACCGGTTCGCCATGGCCGGGAACGCGCGCCTCGACGCGCTCATAATAGGTTGCCGGCGGCGCCGGCATGAAGGGCAGGGCGTTGCGGCGCAGCTGCTCGACGGTGGCGTAAATGTCGTGGGCTCCGAGCGCGACGTGCTGGATACCCTCGCCCTTGTACTGGCGCAGGTACTCCTCGATCTGGCTCTTGTCGTCGAGCGACTCGTTGATCGGGATGCGGATCTTGCCGCAGGGCGAGGTCAAGGCGCGCGAGATCAGGCCTGTGAGCTTGCCCTCGATATTGAAGAAGCGGATCTCGCGGAAGTTGAAGAGTTTGCCATACCAGCCCGCCCAATGGTCCATGCGGCCGCGATGGACGTTGTGGGTGAGGTGGTCGAGGTAATAGAGACCAGCCTGCTCCGGGTGCGGATCCGGCTCGTCGATCCACTCGAAATCGACATCCCAGATCGAGCCCTTCGCGCCATAACGCTCGACGAAATACAGGATCGAGCCGCCAATGCCCTTCACGGCGGGAATTTGCATCTCGCCGGGGCCGACCTTGCTTTCATAGGGCTCGGCGCCAAGCGACACGGCGCGCTCGAAAGCATGCCTGGCATCGACGACGCGGAAGGCCATGGCGCAAGCGCAGGGGCCGTGCTCGGCCGCAAAGCGCTGGGCAAAGGAATCCGGCTCGGCATTGACGACGAAATTCACGTCACCCTGACGGTACAGCGTGACCTTCTTGGAGCGATGCCGGGCGACGGCGGTGAAGCCCATCTGCTGGAAGAGCGGGCCGAGCTTCTCTGGCTCGGGATGGGCGTATTCGACGAACTCGAATCCGTCCGTTCCCATCGGATTGACCTCGGAAATAGCGGGAGGGGCGGTGTCGTGCGGAAATGGACCCATGGCGTTCTCCTCTCGATGTGATTGCCGACATGGTCGCGCACGGCGAAGGCAAGGAGCTTGCAAAATGCCGCGTCATGGCGCGAGATCCGCACAACTTGTGCAGGGAGGTCACCAACGGTGCGTGATGTGAGCGGTCTCGATTCCTTCGACTGGCGCTTGATCGATGCGCTCCAGCAGGATGCCTCCCTGACGAATGGCGCGCTGGCCGAGAAGGTCGGGTTGTCGGCGAGCCAGATTTCCCGCCGGCGCCAACGGCTCGAGGAGGAGGGGACGATCCGCGGCTACCGCGCGCTGATCGATCCGGCAGCCGTCGGGCTCGGCGTGACCGTCTTCATCCATGTCGCGCTGAACACTCATTCGCGTGACAATGCCCGCCGCTTTCGCGATCTCGTCAGGCTGACTCCCGCGATCCTGGAGGCGCATGCCCTGACGGGTGAGGCGGATTATCTGCTCAAGGTTGCGGTCGGCGACCTCAAGGAGCTCTCGCGCTTCGTCAACGAGATCCTGATGCCGCATGAAAGCGTCGCGCGGGTCCGCTCGGAAATCGCGCTCGAGACGTTGAAGGAGCCGGGGCTCCTGCCGTTGCCTTCGTCATGATCGCGTCAAGGTTCCCTTCCATGCGGGGCGGCTTGTGAAGCCCGTGACCCGGGTGCAGGTTACGCCGCCGCTTTGCGGTGAATGGCCTAAACGAGGGAGCCTCTCGATGTTCAACGCAAAATCTCTGCTGGACGCGCTGGTCAGCGCCGGCAATCAAGCCGGTCAGCAGGTCGGCCAGTCCGGGGGGCTCGGCGGAATGCTGGGCAATCTGGCGCAACAGGTTCAGCAGGCCGGTGGTTCGGGTGGCATTGGCGGCCTCGTCGGCAGCGTGCTCGGCCAGGCGACGCAGGGCATGCAGGATGCCGCGCGCCAGACAGGGCTGGAGCAGAAGGCGAGCGACGTTCTCGGCCAGGTCTCCGGCGGCAAGACGCCCGACCAGTTGCTGGAACAGGCCAAGGGGATGTTCAGCAGCAATCCGGCCGTGGCGACTGCGGTGCTCGGCGGCCTCGGCGCCTTGCTCTTCGGTTCCTCGACAGGGCGTTCGGTTGCCGGCTCTGCGGCGAAACTCGGCGGCCTCGCGCTGATCGGCGGCCTCGCCTACAAGGCCTACCAGAACCATCAAGCCGGCAAACCCCTGCTCGATCTGAAGCGTCAGGAGGTTCTGCCGGCACCAGTCGGGACCGGTTTCGAGCCGGAGGCCGCAAGCGAGGCAACGGCCCTGATCTTCATCCGGGCGATGATCGCAGCCGCTGCCGCCGACGGTCATATCGACACCGAGGAGCGCAATGCCATTCTCGGCGGCCTGCGCGACGCCGGTTTCGATCCGGAAGCCAATGCCTGGCTCGCCCATGAAATGGCCAATCCGGCTTCGGTCGATGTCCTCGCCGAAGCGGCGGAAACGCCGGAACTCGCGGCGCAGATCTACACGGCGGCTCGCATCGCCATCAATCCTGATACGCCCGCGGAGAAGGACTTCCTCGCCGGGCTTGCGGGCTCGGTCGGGCTCGATGCCGAACTGGTCGCCAATATCGACGCGGCCGCGAGCGCGGCGAAAGCCTGACGCCGTTCCAATCGGCGCGATCAGGGTGCGCGGCGCGCACCCTGATCGTCTTCGAAGACCGGTCGGAAGAACGAGCGTTCATAGCTGATGATGAAGCGGTGCTTCTCGTTCATCGCCACGGCCGCCAGGCATTCCTCGTCCCTGAACGAGGCGGTGCGATACTCCTCATAGGCCGCAAGCGACGGAAAGCTGAACATCGCCAATGCGACGTTCGACGTGCCTTCCGAGGGCATGAAATAGCCGTGATGCTTGCCGCCGAATTTCTCGACCAGCCTGATCCAGAGCTTGCCATAGGCCTCGAAGGCCGGCAGCTGGTAGGGATCGACGATATAGCTCAAATGGCAGGTGATCATCGTCATGCTGCCTTCGCGTTGGCGAGGAAGCTCTTCATCCGCTCCAGCGCGCGTTCGATGTTCTCCAGCGAGTTGGCATAGGACAGGCGGATATAGCCTTCGCCATGGATGCCGAAATCGGGCCCGCCGATCGTCGCGACACCCGCATCCTCGAGCAGGGCGGAGGCCAGTTTCTTCGCCTTCCACCCGGTCTTCGAGATATTCGGGAAGGCGTAGAAGGCGCCTTTCGGCACGGCGCAGGACACATCGGGCAAGGCGTTCAAGCCGGCGACCACCGCCTTCCGGCGCCGATCGAACTCTGCGACCATGGCATGCACCGCGTCCTGCGGGCCGGTGAGCGCGGCGAGCCCCGCCCATTGCGCCGGGGCGTTGACGCAGGAATGCGAATTGACCGCGAGCTTGCGGGCATTGTCGTAGAGCGGCTTCGGCCAGACCGAGAACCCCATGCGCCAGCCGGTCATGGCATAGGTCTTGGACCAGCCATTGAGCAGGATCAGCCGGTCGCGAATTTCGGGATAGCTCAGCAGGCAGACGTGCTTCTCGCCGTCATAGAGCATCTGGTCGTAGATCTCGTCCGACATCACCGCGACATCGGGGAAGCGGCTGAGCCCGGCGACGAGCTTGTCGACCTCGGCCTTCGGCGTGACGCCGCCGGTCGGGTTTGCCGGCGAATTGACGATCAGCAGCCGGGTTTTGGGCGTGATCAGCGAGAGCGTCTCCTCGGCCGAGAAGGCAAAGCCGTTCTCCTCGCGGATCGGTACCGGGATCGGGGTCGCGCCGGTGAACTCGATCATCGAGCGATAGATCGGGAAGCCGGGATCGGGATAAAGGATCTCGGCGCCGGGCTCGCCGAACATCAGGATCGCCATGAACATGGTGACCTTGCCGCCCGGCACGATCATCACCTCTTCCGGCGAGACGTCGACCGAGAAGCGCTTGTGCACGTCGGCGGCGACCGCCTCGCGCAGCGGCAGGATGCCATTGGCCGGCGTATAGCCGTGATGGCCGTCGCGCAGCGCCTTCACCGCGGCCTCGACGATGTGGTCGGGCGTCGGGAAATCGGGCTGGCCGATGCCGAGATTGATGATGTCCTTGCCCTTGCGCTGCAGCTCGGTCGCTCGTGCCAGCACGGCGAAAGCGTTTTCCTCGCCGATCCGGGCGAAGGAGGAGACGGTCTGCAGCGTCATGGTGCGTTTTCCTCTGCAAGCTCTCGACGAGGCGGCCCTGTCGTGGGCCTTGCGCTGTCGTGGTGCGCTGTCTTGGCCGGAAACGCAGCGGCGATGCAAGCCCGCCGTCTGCACCGGCCGCCGGGCGCCCGCGCATTTGGAACACTTGCAAACTGCAGGGCGGCGACCTTTCCTGCGCAGCCGGCATCTGCATGGATTGGCGAAGTAATTTGTGTGCTGTATGCAGAATGCAGGTGACGCGATTTGGTCGAATTTGGCTCTTGTCGCGCGCATGGCGATCGGCATGATTGGCTGGTCAAATCGATTTAAAGACCATGGCGGACGCGGCGCGAAGGCTGCGCGCCGGTGCGAGAGGGAATGACGGGGATGGCCAAGACGCCTGCAAGGAAGTCGGTCCGCAAGATCAAGCCGGAGCAGCTGCGCTCCAAGGCCTGGTTCGACAATCCCGCCAATGCCGACATGACCGCGCTCTATATCGAGCGCACCATGAATTTCGGCCTGTCGCGCGAAGAGCTGCAGTCGGGCCGCCCGATCATCGGCATCGCCCAGACGGGCTCCGATATCGCGCCCTGCAACCGCCATCATATCGAGCTCGCCGCCCGCGTCCGCGACGGCATCCGCGAGATGGGCGGCGTGCCTTTCGAGTTCCCGATCCATCCGATCCAGGAAACCTGCAAGCGCCCGACCGCGAGCCTCGACCGCAACCTGCAATATCTCTCGCTCGTCGAGATCCTCTATGGCTATCCGCTCGACGGCGTCGTGCTGACGACCGGCTGCGACAAGACCACCCCGGCACAGATCATGGCGGCCGCCACGGTCGACATCCCGGCCATCGCACTGCCGGGCGGGCCGATGCTGAACGGCAATTTCCGCGGCGAGCGCACCGGTTCGGGCACGATCGTCTGGAAGGCGCGCCAGATGATGGCCGCCGGCGAAATCGACTATCGCGGCTTCGTCGATCTGGTGGCGTCGTCGGCTCCGTCGGCCGGCCACTGCAACACCATGGGCACGGCCTCGACCATGAACTCGCTGGCCGAGGCGATGGGCATGACCCTGCCCGGCGGCGCCGCCATCCCGGCGCCCTATCGCGACCGTTATGAGATGGCCTACCACACCGGCAAGCGCATCGTTGAGATGGTCTGGGAGAACCTGATCCCGTCGAAGATCCTGACACGCGAAGCCCTGGAGAACCCCCTCGTCGTCAACTCGGCGATCGGCGGCTCCACCAATGCGCCGATCCATGTCAACGCCATCGCCAAGCATATTGGCGTGAAACTCGACAACGAGGATTGGACTGCGATCGGCTACGACATCCCGCTGCTGGTCAACCTGCAGCCCGCCGGCGAATATCTCGGCGAGGATTTCTACCGCGCCGGCGGCGTGCCTGCGGTCGTTGCCGAGCTCGTCGCCAAGGGCAAGATCAAGCCCGCCATCACCGCCAACGGCAAGACGCTGGCCGAGAACTGCGAAGGCTTCTTCTCCGGCGATCGTCGGGTCATCAAGGCCTATGACGAGCCGATGAAGGCGCAGTCCGGCTTCCTCAATCTGCGCGGCAACCTGTTCGATTCCGCGATCATGAAGACCAGCGTGATCACGCCGGAATTCCGCAAGCGCTATCTCGAGAACCCGAAGGACCCAATGGCCTTCGAGGGCAAGGCAATCGTCTTCGACGGACCGGAGGATTACCACCACCGCATCGACGATCCGTCGCTCGCGATCGACGAGCACAGCGTGCTCTTCATTCGCGGCGTCGGGCCGATCGGCTATCCCGGCGCGGCCGAGGTCGTGAACATGCGGCCGCCGGATTACCTGATCAAGAAGGGCATCACGGCGCTGGCCTGTATCGGTGACGGCCGCCAGTCCGGCACGTCGGGCTCGCCCTCGATCCTGAACGCCTCGCCGGAAGCGGCGACCGGCGGCGGACTTGCGCTGCTGAAGACCGGCGACAAGGTCCGCATCGACCTGAAGAAGCGCACGGCCGACATCCTGATTTCCGACAAGGAGCTGGACGAGCGCCGCGTCGCGCTGAAGGCGGCCGGCGGCTACAAATATCCGAAGAGCCAGACCCCCTGGCAGGAGATCCAGCGCAAGATCGTTGGCGAGCTCTCCGAGGGCATGGTGCTGAAGCCGGCGGTCAAGTACCAGAAAATCCACAAGAAGTTCGGCGTTCCGCGCGACAATCACTAGTCGGTCGTCGCTGGCGCAGGAGCGCGCCGCTTTGCTGCTCACGCTGAGGCAGATCGAGGTCTTCCGCGCCGTGATGCGCGCTCGCACCATCGTCGGTGCGGCGCGCGATCTCGGTATCGCCCAGCCGACCGTGACCAAGACGGTGCGGCGGATCGAGGATATCTGCGCGTTTGCCCTGTTCGACCGGCATGGCGGCCGCCTGACGCCGACGGCGGAGGCGCATCGTCTTCTCGGTGAGGTCGACATCGCCTTCGACCAGCTCGAAGGCGCTTTGGCGCGGGCGCTCAGGCTGGCGCGGGCCGATACCGGCTCGCTCCGTCTCGGCGCTTCGCCGAGCATTGGCCGCGTCCTGATCCCGCGCGCAGCCGCCAGCCTGCTGAATGACCATCCCGGGCTCAGCCTGCATCTCGATATCCTGTCGGTCAGCCAGGTGATGGAGTATCTGCTCTCGGCTCAGGGCGAGGGTGCCGTCACCTTGTTCCCTATTCTTCATGCGGGAATCCGGAGCATATCGGTCGGGACCGGCAAGGCGGTTGCCGTGTGTCCGCGTGACTGGCCGCTGGCTTCGGCCAAGCGCCTGTCGCCCTCGGCTCTGGCTGGTATTCCGATCATCGTGTTCGAGCCACAATCCGTGCATGGTCAGGTCGTCGACGCGGTGCTGCGCGACGGTGGCGTCGTGCCGGAGCGGACGCATGTCGCCCGCTTCGCCGAAACCGCGATTGCGCTTGCCGAGGCGGGGCTCGGTCTTGCCATCGTCGACCGTTTCAGCGCGCTGGCGGCCAACCGCGATGTGGTCGCGCTTCTGCCGCTCGATCACCCGGCCCAGTACGAGGTCTTCCTGCATCGGAATGTCGAACGCGCGCGCAGTCGCCTGATCCAGCATTTCGAGACGGCCTTGCGGGCCGAGATCTCAAAAGTCGGGGCTGATCTATAGCCTCAGGCTATCGCGGGACGCAGGATTCGCTGTTGTCGCCCCTCCCCATCGATGGCCTTGTCGTTTGCAATAAGAGCAGGAGGAAACATCATGACGGACCCGTTGGCGCTTACCCCCATCCGGCCGGGCCCCCTGAGCAGGCGTGAGGCGATGGCGGCGGCGCTCGGGCTGCTTGCGGCAACGGCTGCCGGGCCGGCGCGGGCCCAGGCCTATCCGGTGCGGGCCATGCAGCTTGTCGTGCCCTTTGCCGCAGGTGGTGGCGTCGATGTCGTGACGCGCGTCGTTGCCGAAGCGGCGGGCGACGTGCTCAAGCAGCGCTTCGTCATCGAGAACCGCGGCGGTGCTGCCACGATCCTCGGCTCCCAGACCGTCGCCAAGGCGGAGCCCGACGGCTACACGCTGCTCGCTGCGCCGACCACGATGGTGATCAATCCCGCGCTGAAGGCGACTGTGCCCTTCGATTGGGAGAAGGATTTCGTCCCGGTCGCGATGATCGCGAAGCTGCCCTTCGTTGTTGCGGCCGGGAAATCCTATCCGGCCAATACGATGAAGGAACTGGCTGCGCATGGGCAGGCGAGCAAGCGGCCGATCACCTTCGGTTCGGGCGGCACCGGCACGGTCGCGCATCTGGCTGGAGAATTCTTCGGCCTGGTCTCGGATACCAAGGTCCAGCATGTGCCGTATCGCGGCGAAGCGCCAGCTTTGACCGATGCGATCAGCGGCAATATCGACGTCATGTTCTCGACCCTTGCCGGCGCCTCCAGCCACGTCAAGGGCGGCACGATGAAGGCGCTCGCGGTGACCACGGGCAAGCGTGCCTCGCTGTTGCCGGATGTGCCGACTGTCGCCGAGCAAGGCTATCCCGGCTACGACCTCTCGGCCTGGGTCGCCCTCGTCGCCCCCAAGGGAACGGCCCCCGAAGTGGTGCAGGTGCTCAATTCCGCGATCAATGCGGCCTTGGCCCGGCCCGATGTGAACGCCCGCCTGGTCGAGATCGGCGCCGAGCCGGCACCCGGCACGCCGGCCGAACTCGCGGCGTTCATGGCCAAGGATGCCGAAACTTGGGCAAAGGTGGTCAAGTCGGCTGCGATCAAGGTCGAGTGAGAGCGGTTCATGCTCGCGCTTCGCAAGACCGCCCCCGCGCCCGGGCTCTGGCTCGGTGAGATATCCGAGCCGAGTGCCGGTCCCGGCGAAGTGCTGCTTGAGGTTACGGCTGCAGGTCTTTGCGGCACGGATCTCCATATCGCGGACTGGTCGGGCGGGTACGAAGCGATGGCGGCCGCAATGCCGGTCACGCTCGGGCACGAGTTCGTCGGCCGCGTCCGGCATTTCGGTGAAGGCACCGACGGCATCGCGGTCGGGACACGCGTGGTGGTGCGTCCCTCCGTCGTCTGCGGGCGTTGTGAGCGTTGCCGCTCAGGACGGGCAGAGGATTGCGCCATGCGGACCGGCATCGGCATTGCTCGCAATGGCGGCTTTGCAGCCCTTGCCGCCGTTCCGACAGAGAATTGTATCGCACTCCCCGATGAGCTCGATGATGCAGTTGCGGCACTCGCCGAGCCCATGACGGTTTCGACCGAGGCCGTCGATACGGGCGGGGTGAAACCGGGCGATATGGTGCTGGTCATCGGGCCCGGTACGATCGGGCAAGGGGCGGCGCTGGCCGCCGAGGTGGCTGGTGCAGCGCGGGTTGTCGTGGCTGGGCGCGACGACGCGGTGCGCCTCGCCACCGTCGAGGCACTCGGCTTTCCCGAGACGGTTGACACGGCCGGGACGACCTTGCGAGAGGCGCTCACGCGCGTCGGCCTGCCTGTCAGCTATGATGTGATCATCGAGGCCGCGGGCGCACCGGTAGTGGTGCGGGAGGCGATCGATCTGCTTGCATTGCGCGGTGTCCTTGTCATCTGCGGGATTCATTCCCGTCCGGCGCCAATCGACCTGACGGCGCTTGTGCGGCGGCACCAGCAGATTCGCGGGAGTTATCGCTCGCCATTGGCAACGTGGCCGCGGGTGATCGCGCTCATGGCTGCGCAACAGGAGCGCATCCGGCGGATGATCAGTGAAGAGATGCCGCTCGCAGCGGGGCTCGACGCCTTTGCAAGAGCAAGCCGTCGCACTGCATCCAAGATCGTCCTGCGGCCATGACGGGCATGCCGTCAGGTTCGGCCGATTGGCCCGGACCAGTCTTCCTGGCGATCGGCAACAGCGTCGACCCGGCCATGCGCCCGGATTACGAGGTCTGGCACGGGGGCGAGCATGTCCCGGAGCGGCTGACTATGCCCGGCTTCCTCGCCGCGAAGCGTTACGCCGGGGGGCGTGGCGCCTCCGCCCGCTATCTGACGCTCTACGACCTCGGCTCGGCAGAGGCACTGGAGACGCCCGAATATCTCGATCTGCTTGCCAATCCGACCCCGGAAACGCGCAGGATGCGACCGGCCATGGGGGCGTTCAGCCGCTCTGTCTATCGTGAGACGGGCCGGGCCGGGCGTGGCCTCGGCCGCTATCTCGCTGGAGTGACATGGCAGGGCGCGGGTGAAGAGGCGGTGCCGCCACCGAGCCTGGTGGACCTGATCGGGCGTTCTGGCGTCCTCTCGGTCCGAACAGGCGTTGCCCTGGCGGCCAGGCCCCATCCCGCCTTTCCCACAATGCAGGATGCGAGTGCAGCGCAAGGCATTGCCCTGCTCAGCGGCTCAGACCGGGAGGCACTGCCTGCGCTGCTGCGCGGTGCTCTTGCCTCCAGGATTCCGAGCCCGGCCGGTCTCACGGCTTTCATCTACGAGCTGATTGCAGCCTATTGATCGGCCTCCATGCCGGTTGCGCATCGGTGCCGAGCCTTGACGCATGACGTGAAGGGCTGACAAACGGCACGCGCCCGGACAGTATGGGGCATCGCTCGGCCAACTCGCATCTGAAACGATTTAAAATGACCGACAGTCCGCAGATCGCCGCCTTTCGTGCACTTCACGAATCTGGCTGCTTCGTCATGCCGAACCCATGGGATGTCGGTTCGGCGCGCTGGCTGCGCGGGCAGGGTTTCAGGGCGCTGGCCACGACCAGCGCCGGTTTCGCCTTCACGCAGGGGCGGGCTGATCAGGACGTGCCGCGCGACATGATGCTCGCTCATATCGCGGATATGGTGAAAGCCGTACCCGACCTGCCGATCAATGCCGATTTCGAGAACGGCTATGCCGACGGACCGGCCGATGTCGCGCTCAATGTGAAAGCCTGTGTGGCGACCGGGGTCGCCGGGCTCTCGATCGAGGATGCGACCGGGCGCGATGACGTCCCGCTCTATCCTTTCGAGCTCGCGGTCGAGCGGATCCGCGCGGCGCGGCGGGCGATTGACGAGACCGGCTCCGGCGTTCTGCTGACGGCGCGTGCCGAGTGCTTTCTCACCGGCCATGACGATCCGCTGAACGAATCGGTCAGGCGCATTGCCGCCTATGCCGAGGCGGGCGCCGATGTGCTTTATGCACCCGGGCCAAAGACCCGCGAGCAGATCGCCGCGATTGTCGCGGCTGCCGGCGGCAAGCCGGTCAATGCGCTGATCTATGGCGATTTCGGCCTGACGGTGTCTGATGTCGCCGCACTTGGTGTCCGGCGCATCTCGATCGGCGCGGCGTTGGCGCGCGCGGCCTGGGCTGCCTTCATCGAGGCGACACGCCTGATCACCGAGCAGGGCAGTTTTGCAGGCTTCGCCGGCAACGGGCCGTCGGTCCCGCTTAACAATTTCTTCGAGGACGACCTCAAGGCGCGCTCGTGAGCAGCGAACTCGTCATTGCGCCCGAATGGCTCGGGCGAAGCGGCCTCTGGATGATCGACGCCAAGGACAGGCGCAAGGCGATCGACGCCGAGGACGCCGGTCTCTCCGAGGCGTTCGGCGATCGGCTGGAAGCCTGGATGGATGCGTTCGACGCGATCTACGATGAAGAGGACGAGGCGGCGTCGGCCTTCGCGAACGAGGTCGAGCGGCTTGTCTGGGAGGCGGAGGGTTCAGCGCTCGCCCATGCGGCCGCTGCCGAGCTCGGTGCTGGCTGGAATATCTCGCTCGATCTCTCCGCCTGGCATGCGCGGGGGAAATCATGACCCTTTCGCCTGATTGGAAAGCACCGCCCTTTCCGCCCGCCAAGGTACTGGAAGGGCGCTATTGTCGGCTCGAGCCGATCGATCCGGACCGGCATCTTGACGATATCTGGCAGGCCAATGGCGGGCATGATCAGATCTGGACCTGGATGCCGGCCCATCCGCCGCAGGATCGCGAAAGCTATCGCGAGCTGCTGACGACGATGGCGGCGAAGGCCGGCATCGTGCCGTTCGCGGCGATCGACAGGGCCGACGGCAAGGCCAAGGGCCATCTCTGGCTGATGGAGATCAGGCCCGAGCATGGCGTCTTCGAGGTCGGCTACATCACCTATTCGCCGAGCCTGCAGAAGACCCGGGTTGCGACCGAGGCGATCTATCTGTGCGGCGCCTACGGATTCTCGCTCGGCTATCGCCGTTTCGAGTGGAAGTGCAACACCCTGAACGAACCGTCGAAGCGGGCCGCTCTGCGCTTCGGCTTCCAATACGAGGGTCTGTTCCGCCAGCACATGGTGGTGAAGGGCAGGAATCGCGACACCGCCTGGTATTCGATCCTCGACAGCGAATGGCCGGTGCGGGCGCAAGGCTTCCAGCGCTGGCTGGATCCCGCGAATTTCGACGCCGAGGGCCGGCAGAAGCTGGCGCTCGGGACCTTCAACCAGATGCTGGGCGGGATCGATGGGCTGTCCTTGCGCCGGGCGTCATCCGGCGACATTCCCGCCATCAGGGCGCTGAAGAGCGCAGCCTATACGCCGAACGAGGCCATTATCGGCGTGCCTTCGCTCCCGCGGATCGCCGATTATGCGCAGGTCGTGGCCGAGCATGAGGTCTGGCTGGTCGACGGCGACAACGGGCTGGATGCCGCGCTTGTTCTCGAGATCTCTCCGGACGATTTCACGATCTGGAGCGTGGCGGTCTCCCCAGGGGCACAAGGGCGCAAGCTCGGTCTGCTGCTGATGCGCTTTGCCGACGAGCGCGCCGCCGCACTCAGCTTTGGTTCGGTGCATCTCTACACCCACGCGAAACTAACCGAGCGCATCGCCTGGTATGAGCGCCTGGGTTTCGCGGTTACCCATCACACTGATCTGGCCGATCGGCGCCTGACGCATATGCGCAAGCAGCTCTGACAATAAGCCGGCTTAACAAGAGGACCAAGGACATGGCAGGACGTTTGAAGGGCAAGGTCGCCGTCGTCACGGCCGCGGGGCAGGGCATCGGCCGGGCGATCGCGGAAGCCTTCGTCAGGGAAGGCGCGACGGTCTGGGCAACGGACAAGGATGTTGCGCTGCTGGAGGGAATCCCGAAGGCGAAGAAGCGCAAGCTCGACGTGCTTTCGAGCAAGGCCGTCGACGCTTTCGCCGAGAAGGTCGGACCGATCGACATCCTGGTCAATGCCGCCGGCTTCGTTCACCACGGCACCGTTCTGGACTGCGACGACAAGGCCTGGGATTTTTCCTTCGACCTCAACGTCAAGTCGATGCACCGCACGACCAAGGCCTTCCTGCCGGGGATGTTGTCGAAGGGCGCGGGCTCCATCGTGAATATCGCTTCGGGCGCCGGCTCGGTGCGCGGCATTCCAAACCGCTATGCTTATGGCGCGACCAAGGCGGCCGTGATCGGCCTGACCAAGGCAGTCGCCGCCGACTACATCAAGAAAGGCATTCGCGCGAACGCGATCTGCCCGGGCACGATCCAGTCGCCCTCGCTCGACCAGCGCATCGCCGATCTCGCCAAGGTGACGAAGACGACCGAGGCGGCTGCGCGTCAGGCCTTCGTCGACCGCCAGCCGATGGGCCGGCTTGGCACGGCCGAGGAAATCGCCTGGCTTGCCGTCTATCTGGGTTCCGACGAGTCGAGCTACACCACCGGGCAGATTCATCTCGCCGATGGTGGCTTCGCGCTCTGACGCAGGGAAGGGCGCGTCGATGCACGTCCTGGTGACAGGCGCGGCCGGCATGGTCGGCCGCAAGCTCGCAGCGCAGCTGGCGGCTGACGGTGCTTGCGCCGGCAAGGCTATCAGCAAGCTGACGCTGACCGATGTCGTTACGCCGGAGACGCCGGGGGGCTTTGACGGCGAGATCGAGATCCGCACCGAGGATTTCGCCGATCCCGCCATCGCCGCGGAGCTGATCGGGGCCCGCCCGCTCGTGATCTTCCATCTTGCTGCGATCATCTCCGGCGAGGCCGAGCGAGATTTCGACAAGGGCTATCGGATCAATCTCGACGGGACCCTGAGCCTGCTCGAGACGATCCGCCGGGAAGGACGGAAGGATGGCGGCTCCTATGTGCCCCGTCTCGTCTTCACCTCGTCGAGCGGCGTCTTCGGCGCGCCCTATCCGGCGGTGATTCCGGACGAGTTCCATGCCACGCCGCTGACCTCATACGGGACGCAAAAGGCGATCGGCGAGCTGCTGCTTGCGGATTACGCGCGGCGGGGTTTCGTCGACGGCGTCGGAATTCGCTTCCCGTCGATTGCCGTGCGCCCGGGCAAGCCGAACGCCTCGGCCGGTGGCTTCTTCTCCAGCATCATCCGCGAGCCGCTGGTCGGGCTGGAGGCGTCATTGCCGGTCGGCGACGATCTCGTGTTCACGCATGCGAGCCCGCGTTCTGCTGTCGGCTTCCTGCTCCATGCTGCCGGGCTGGACCGCGAAACCCTCGGCCCGCGGATCAATCTGACCATGCCGGGCGTCTTCTGCTCGGTCGGGGAGCAGATCGCGGCCCTGCGGCGCGTGGCCGGCGAGAAGGCGGTCAATCTGATCCGCCGTGCTCCGGACAAGGCAGTCACCGAGATCGTCGCCGGCTGGCCGACCGGCTTCGAGGCCAGGCGCGCGCTTCGGCTCGGTTTCCGGGCCGAAAAGGATTTCGACGAGATCATTCGCGTCCATATCGAAGATGAACTCGGCGGGCGCCTGCCACACTGATCAACAACAAGCACCAGGAAATCCCCATGCATATTCTCGTTCTCGGTGGCGCCGGCATGGTCGGCCGCAAGTTCATCGAAAGACTGGCCCATGACGGTCAGCTCGGCGGCAAGCCGGTCACCAAGATCACGGCCCAGGATGTCATCGCCGCAAGCGCGCCAGCCGCAGCGCCCTTCATCTTCGACGTCGTCGTCTCCGACATGTCGAACGAGGGGGAGGCCGAGTCGCTGATCGCTTCCCGCCCCGACCTGATCGTCCATCTCGCGGCGATCGTCTCGGGCGAAGCCGAGGCCGATTTCGACAAGGGCTACCGGATCAATCTCGACGGCACGCGCCATCTCTTCGAAGCGATCCGAAAGGTCGGCGGCGGCTACAAGCCGCGTGTCGTCTTCACCTCCTCGATCGCGGTCTTCGGTGCGCCCTTCCATGAGAAGATCGAGGACGAGTTCTTCACCACGCCGCTGACCTCCTACGGGACGCAGAAGGCGATCGGCGAGCTGCTGCTCTCCGATTACTCCCGCCGTGGCTTCTTCGATGGCGTCGGAATTCGCCTGCCGACGATCTGCGTGCGTCCGGGCAAGCCGAACAAGGCCGCGTCCGGCTTCTTCTCCAACATCATCCGCGAGCCGCTGAACGGTGAAGAGGCGGTGCTGCCGGTTTCCGATCAGGTCCGGCACTGGCATGCCTCGCCGCGTTCGGCCGTCGGCTTCCTCATCCATGCCGCGACGATGGATACCGGCGCCATCGGGCCTCGCCGCACCCTGACCATGCCCGGCTATTCCTGCACGGTGGCAGAGCAGATCGAGGCGTTGCGCAAGGTCGCCGGCGAGAATGTGGTGAAGCGGATCAAGCGGGTTCCGGACCCGGTCATCGATGGCATCGTTGCCGGCTGGCCGCGCAACTTCAACCCGCAGCGTTCGACCGCGCTCGGCTTCAAGGCGGAAGCGAGCTTCGAGGAGATCATCCGCGCCCATATCGATGACGAGCTTGGCGGCAACTTCGTTAGGTAAGCCTGGAGCTCACGGCCAACAGCAATCAGCCCCGGCATCATCTGCCGGGGCTGTTTCGTTTCAGGCGACGCAGAATTCGCCGGGGGTCTCGATTTCGGGCGCGTGGGTCCAGCCCGTTGCTCCCCAGCTCTTCAGGGCAGCCCAGGTCGAGCGGTCGAGCCGGTACTGCTCGCAGGGGAACAGCCCGCCGCGAGCCGGCAGCGACTTCAAGAAGGAGCCCTCCTGCCGGAAGCCGGACTTCTCCAGCACCCGGCGTGAGGCCGGGTTGATGACGCGCGTGTCCGCCTCGATCGCCGGAATGTCGAGCAAGGTGAAGAGCGTGTCGATCAGAGCCTGCGCGGCCTCGGTCGTGTAGCCCTTGCCCCAGTGCGGGGTGCCGAGCCAGTAGCCGATGAAGGGGATGCCGGTCGCCTGCTTATGGGCGCCGATCATGCCGATGAGCTCGTTCGGCCTGGAGCGCGGCGTGATCGCCAGCGCCAGATGCTCGCCGAGCGCATTGCCCTTGCGCATGGCGAAAATGAAGGGCTCGACCGCATCCGCCGGATAGGGATGCGGGATCGAGGCCGTCATCTCGGCCACGGCTTTCTCCCCAGCCTGGCCCAGGATGGCGGAAGCGTCTGCCATGCGCGGCCAACGCAGCCAGAGACGGCGGGTCTCGAGCCGGAAGACATCGTCGCGGGTCAGTTCGGGGAACATCGGTCTCTCCGTCGGCGCAAACGAAAAAAGGGAGCTGGGACTTTGGTCCCATCTCCCCTTTCGCTTGACCTTCGGGAGACCCTTGTCGGGCCTTGCCCTTGATCCGATCGGTTCGATGGAACCGGCGGATCAAGGAACTTCCCTATCCGCCTTTTACTCTGCGGCCTCTTGGGCCGGGACTACGTTCACGAAAGCTCGGCCGAGTTTCGTCGTGAATCGGACTCGTCCATTGGTCGTCGCAAAGAGCGTATGGTCTTTGCCCATGCCAACGTTCACGCCGGCATGCCACTTGGTGCCGCGCTGACGAATAATGATGTTGCCGGCCACGACCGCCTGGTCGCCGAAGCGCTTCACGCCGAGACGCTTGCTTTCGGAGTCGCGACCATTGCGCGACGAGCCGCCTGCTTTTTTGTGAGCCATAACGCCCTACCTCGAAACTACTGTTGTCTCTCTAACCCGAATCGGCGGCAAAAGCCACCGGTTCGGAGATGAAAGCCGAAGACTGCCTGACAGGAGCTGTCAGTAGTCCTCGCCGGAAGCCTGTTCGGCCTGGTCGACCTTGGCGCGCGGGGGCTTGCCGGCCAGGAGTTCCTTGGCCTGAACAACCCACTCCTCGCGGGTGGCGCGGCCACGCAGCTTGAGCTCTTCGTCCCACTTGGCGACGTCGGCCTCGGACCAAGCGGCGATGTCGTTCCAGGAGGTGATGCCGGCAGCGCGCAGCTTCTTCTCGATGGTCGGGCCGACGCCCGAGATCAGCGAGAGGTTCGAGGCGTCGAGCGCCTCAGCCTTGGCTTCAGCCTTCGCCTTGCCCTTGACGGCGCTGGCGGCGGCCTTCACGGCAACGGTCGAAGCGTCACCCTTCTTCATCTCGGGCTTCTTGCCGCCCGTGAGGATGTCGGTGATGCGCACGATCGTCAGCTCGGCGCGGAAGCCACGCTTGCGCTTCGAGTTCTGGCGGCGGCGCTTCTTGAAGGCGATGACCTTCTCGCCGCGGGCCTGGCGCACGATCTCACCGGCAACGGTGATCTCGGCCAGTTCCTTCGCGCCGAGCGTCGACTTCTCGCCGTCGGTCAGCATCAGGACGTTGCCGAAGGCAACGGTATCGCCAGGCTCGCCTTCGAGCTTGGCAATGGTGATTTCATCGTTCGCGGCGACGCGGAACTGCTTACCGCCGGTCTTGATGACTGCGAACATCGTTGTTCTCCATGTTCAGCCCCGCCCTGTCATGGCCTCGCGAGGCGCATGCGGGACGGCTTTTTGGCAGTCGTTACGTGGTCGGGTTCACTCTTCGATCATGCCGGATGCCGCAACGCGGAGCCGGACACGCAAAAGAGATCAGGCGCGGGTTTCCCCACGCCGGACGAGGCTCGATAGTCTTGGCGGCTCTTCAGGTCAAGTCGCGAGGCTTCAGATTCGTCGGATTTATGACAGCGAGGAGACTTGTAACCGTCCGATGTGGCGTGTAGTAACCAGCCCGCTTCGACCGAAGGCGACCGCGGACAGGTGGCAGAGTGGTTGAATGCACCGCACTCGAAATGCGGCATACCCGCAAGGGTATCGGGGGTTCAAATCCCTCCCTGTCCGCCATCTTCCCGCTCAGGGTTTCATCGCCTCGAGCAATGGCCCCCCTGCGGAGCGCCGTTTGGCGTCAGCCGCAGAGCGCCCGCTGGATTTTTCCGCTCTCATCCACCTCGATCGTCACCCGCTCCCGGCGGTAATCCATCGTCATGGGCGAGCCGGGTGAAAGACGTCGCACCACACTTGCGCCGGTCGCACGCATGACCTCGGCGTCGCTCTTGCCGATCTGCCCTGCAAGGCGCTTGGCTCCTTCGGGCGAGCACGGACTTGGCGGCGCGGCACTGGATGGTTGACCGGCGGCCGTGCAAGCAGCGAGCGCCAATGCTGCGATCGAGCCGAGGAGGTGAAGAGATCTGGTCATGGGGCAAGACTATCCGCGAATTGCTCTTCGCCAAGCCCCTGTCCTCAAGGGCCGCGCCGTTTTCCGCTGAGGCGCAGGTCGAGGTTCTGCCCTTGCCCCGGCTGGCTCGCTCTGAGCGCCAGGGCCAACCCTTCTGCGTGCCGGCTGATCGTCAGCGTGGCCGGCGGACTGGGCCGAACGCTCTCCGCCGTCTCGCGGAAGGACAATGCGAGATTGTCACCACGACGTGCGCCGGCGAGGTTTGCCACAGTGCCCTTGCTCTCGCGGAACTCACCGTCATAGCGCTGCGTCCTGGGATCATAGCGCAGATCGATCTTCACGGTCGTGGAGAGGACCAGCGCGGTCGAGCAATGGCCGCTTAAAGTGACCCGGGAGCCCTGCTGATCGCCGTCGAATTTGCAGTTCAGTTTATGGCTCGATCCGCCCGCATTTTCGAGCGTCCCGGTGCCCGTGAAGCGTCCTTCGAATGCCTGTAGAAAGGACGCTTCGTCGATCATGGCCTGCTGGGCTGAAGCCGGCGTCACCGCGGTCGTCGCAAGCATCACGGTGAATGCCTTGAGCATGTGATCATGTTTCATGGCCGTTCCTCCTGCCGGCTAAACGCCCGAGGCAGGGATCGGATCAGTCCTTCTCGAAAATCGTGATCTCCTGGAGAGATGTTCGCCCGCGCGCTCCTGCGAATATCCAGGCGCGCGATGCAGATGTCAGCGGTCCCACCGGGCCATGAGCCCCCTTGTCGCACTGCAGATATTCCCGGAACCGATCGGGAGGCCGGGAATTACCTCTCTGTCACGCCGCAGCGGTCTCCGACTGCGGCCCAACAAGAAGGTTATCCCAAAAATGCGTCCCATTGCTCTTGCTCTCGCCGCCACCGTGCTTTCCAGCGCCGCTTTCGCGCAGACCGCTCCCACTCCGGCTCAGGCTCCGGTCTTCGTCTCAGTGAACGAAGCATCCGCCCTGACCAGCAGTCTCAAGGGGCTCAACGTCAAGAATGCCGGTGACGAGAATGTGGGTGAGATCGAGGACGTCGTCATCGCCGGTAACTCCCTCGCCTCTTACATTCTGTCGGTCGGCGGCTTCCTTGGAATGGGCACGCACTATGTTGCGGTCAGCCCGAACGCGCTCGCCATCACCTGGAATGCGACCGACAAGAAGTGGAATGCCAGGATCAACGCCACCAAGGACCAGCTGAAAGCGGCGCCGCAGTTCAAATATGAAGGTCGCTTCGCGAAATAGGCTCAATCGCCATAGCCTTGAACAGGGCCCGGCTCCTCGAATGGGGCGCCGGGCCCTTACGCTGTGGGACACGGCACTCTCGCGGAAACCCGTCTGCCGGATTGATCGCCGCGCCGGAGTTTTCAGTTCCAGGCCTCGTCTCCCTCGCCTCACCATCGCGGTCGCGGCGGAACTGACGAGGCGCGATCGACACCCGGCGCGACACGCGCGGAAGTTGCGAAGCTCACCACCGCAGATCGATGATACGCAGCATAAAGTCTAGCTGTCGGCCTCCCGAAGCGTGTGGAATCGTATGGTCAGCCGGGAGAGAGCGCAGGGCTAGTAATAATCTCGGGGGAACGCCGTTCTGCGGGAGGAGGCTGCTGTTCGGGAGGGCGGCAGCCTCTTTCCACAGGGCGGACATCGCTTTTCCCCTTCGGCTTCAGTCGCGGCAACTCCTGACACAGTCTTCGGCGAATCTGTATGATCGGGCGCGGGGGCTTGAACGGTGTGCAAGGTCAAGGGCGAGAGCCAGACGGCATCGTCTGCCAACGGGGCCTGACAATTGGTGTCCCGCGCCCATGCGATCTGCGCCATCTGTCCTGTTGGGAGTCGAAGCTCGGCGCATCATTTCGGATTGCCGGTCGGTCCTGAGCGGCGGCGGACAAGCAGGAGAGACTGTGCTGCAAGCTGCAGGGCTTCGTCCGCCCGGCGCTGCCATCGACGCGCGCCGATGATATCTCCGAGCAGAAGCCCACTCATGAAGGCGAGGATGAGCCATCCGATCATGTTGGGTCTCTCCCCGGGAGGAGGGGCCATGATGCTGGCGGCGCTTGTTCCCCGGCAAGCGACGAAGGTCCTGGCTTTTTGAGCGACGCCCCGCCGTGGCGCGCAGGGGCGTCGCATCCGACCGTTGGTGCGGATGATGGCCCTGGCTTCCTGAAAGGCGACGCCGGTTGCTCGATCAGCAATTGGACAACCTGAATTCGCCACATTGTTCCGCTAACAGTGCCGGGTCGACTTAGAAATGCTCGGCTTGGCTCATGTCTCCTGAGAGAGCACGGAGCCTCAACCCGTATCCCTTCGACGATTGATCGCTGCCTCGATGCAGCGCGCCCGTCGCATGCATTTCGCTCGACGATTCTCCAACACGAATGCCTTGCGGCCTCGCCGCGTGGCCAATGGACCTACATGCACAACAACATTGAAACGAAGCCTGTTGAGGCGCGTGCGCGCCCCGAGATCTTGAGGAAGAATGCCATCGTCCCGCTCAGGGCAGATCCGAACTGGAAGCCCGAACCCTGTGGCCTCAGCCGTGAGGAGCTCCGCAAGATCGTGGCTGAGATCCTAGGTTAGGGAGAAGCAACGATGCCTCGCACCTACTCCATCCCGTCGCGCCCGCGTCCATATCGCGTGCCGCAGTCCGGGCGCGCCGAACAGGCGCCGCTCCAGGGCGCGCGGCAGCACTATGAGCGTGCCCTGAAACTTGGTGATGCCGAAGCCTTGGCCGGTCATCGCATCGAGGCCGAGCGCTATTATCAGCTGGCCGAGCACTATCTGCGATCCGGCAGCGGTCGAGCCGCGTGAGAGCGGGTCTCTAGCGCGGTATCACCGTCTTGTGTCCACCGGCTTCGTGGTTGCGGAAAGCCCAAATGACTTTGGCCGCTTCCCAATGTTCGCGATCGCGGCCGTCCGGCTGGCCTTGCTCCATCCAGAGGGCATAGGCAATTTTGCGGATTTCCCGCTGGGCACTGTCCTTGCTGGCCATCTCTCGCTCCCTTCGCCAGTCACAACCGGATGAAACCGCGCGTTCGCTCCGGCGTTCCCCTGCCGCGACAATCTGGCTCGACCCCAGGGCCCAGGCTCGAGCCGCATCCTTTCTTGCGGCGGTCCGTGCCGGTGAAGCGGGGTCGCAGGAACGCGGTGCCGCTCACTCCGGGGCGGTGTCGAGCTTGTCCGAGAAACGATACTTGAAATCGCAGTGCGAAGCGCCCTCCATCACGGTCTGGCTGCGCTCCAGCGAGATCCGTGGGTCGTAACCCGTGCAAAAGACTCCGTCGCGATTGCACGAGAGCAGATGGCCGATATGGCCGAGGCCCATCTCCCGATAGGTCTCAGCATAGCGGCACCGTTTGACGTTGTAGTGAAATTCCGCGTCGGTGGCCTTGATGACCTCGATCGTCAGCGCATCGTCCTGCGTCCAGAGATCCTGGAGTTCCTGGAAGGTGCGCAGTGTCGTCCCTCCCGGTGTCTTGGCGGCAAAGGCCTTGCCGGTCTCAACGGCGGCCCGCCTGATCGCCGTGTCGAGAATGGATTGTGCCAACTCTTCGCCCAGCTTTTCACGCATGACCTCGTAGATCGGCGCGATGATTCCGGCCTCGATCTTGCGACGTGCGAGAATTCCGATCTCGCCATCGATCGCAGTGCGCGAACCGGCCTCAGAGTCCTTGTCCATCATGGTATTCCCCTGGATTGCCCGGCGTCGGCATCGCGCTGGCACGACGAGGCCCGCTGCCGTCGGATGATGTCATGCGAGGCCGGCCCGACCGCCGCAAATGATAGCGTCGCATCTTGGCTCGATGGACGGAAATGACAAGATTCCCTGCAGGCAGCCGGCACGGCAGCCTGGCATGCCGGTGACACCGGCCAGCGTCAGCGCGTGGCTTTGTGGCAGCCTTCGTGGAGCGAGAGCGGAGTCTTGATGGGGACGCTGCGTCCGCGACCTTGGCCGGCAAAGTTCGGTATCGCCGGTCGGACCAGGTTCTTGGCCGGGGTGTGGGGTCAGTGCTTGACGATGGTCGGCTTGGGCGCTGCCGGAGCCGCCTGTCCCCCGAGCGGGAAGGCGACTGTGAAGAGCCCGATCGTACCGCGCGGGCGGTTCTCGACCCCCACCTCGCGAAGGACCTTCAATCGCGTCGAGATCGGGAGGCCACCAACCTCGAAATTATAACCGATGGTTCCGCCGATCGCCGTGGTCCGACCCTTGAACGGGCCCAGCGAGGCGCCGCTGCCGCCATCCCCGCTCACCTGCTGGTAATGGCCGACCTGCACGCCGATGGAAAAGTCCTTGCTCAGGTACTGGCTGATCGAAAGATCGGCGTGAAAGGCGTTGCCGCTGTTGTAGTCGGTGGCAGTGTTCGTGCCGTTGATCTCGAATCCGGCTGCGGCCGAGACTTCCAGCCCCGTGGTCGTGTTGAGATAGGTCACGGCGCCGTAGAGGTCGCCAATCCAGCGATTGAGCGCGACATTCGACAGCTGGCCGTCCTGATAGGCGCCGGCGGGAATGTTGACGGCAACACCGGTCGTCCAGTGGAAATTGCCGGAATGCCAGCCGATGAAGCTGGTGACGACGGGATCGCCGATGTTGAAGGTGGCGTCGCGCTGGCTGAAGGCGAAAGCTCGCCCCAGGCGCGGGGCGGCAATTAGGGCTCCGGCGCTGACTCTCGGAATGCCGAAGGGCAAGGTCACGGCGAAGCCGAGATTGCCGCCCAGGACCTCGAGCGGAGTCACCCAGGTCGGTGTCAGGAAATCGACCCGCGCCTCGACCTTGACGTCGCTGAGGACGGCCCCGCCGAGCTGGAGACGGCGGGAGCCCGGCAAGCTGCCGGAATAGCTGTAGAAATCATTCTGAAAATAGAAGCCCGGCGGCGGCACCAGGCCCGACAGAGCCCCGCGCAAGCCCGGGATATAAAGACTAGCGCCGCCTTCGGTCGCAAATGCCGGGCCCGCTGCCAGGCCGGCGAAGGCGCAGATTGCGGCACCGATTTTCAAAACGTGCCGCCGCATCGATTCGGTCCCCACATCGTGATGGAGGGAAGCTGGGCCGGCCTCGGTTTCATCGTCAAGCGAAGAGTTTCGGTGCAGAGACAGAAGACTGGCGAAGGTTTTCGAGTGTGGTGTTTACGACCCGGTAAGACGCAGACGATGTTATGCTGGGGGTGCAAGACGGGTGCCCAGACCGAAGAGGCTCCAATCCATGACTGTCTCATGAGCAGAGTTCTGTTGAGCGGCCTTGCGGCAGCGACAATCGTCGCTGCACTGTCGTCGCGCGCCGAGGCTTTCTGGGAGCGCTCCCAGATCATGGCCTGTGCGGAAGCCCAGTCCGAAGCAGAGCGGATCAGGCGGCAATGCTGGATTTTCGCTCCTGTGCCGGAGTTTCCGGCGCCGGTGCTGTCCGGGTACCGGTATGTGCCTTATGAGAAACGCTCCGGGCGCGCGCGTGGTCCCTGGCCGAATGGCGAGAAGGTCATCCGGCGCCTCGGCTAGGTCTTTCCTGAACCGAACGAGCGTTTGCCGCGGCGTTTCCTATTGTCGTGCTGCCGCGAAGGAACGAACGAAACCCGACGCAATCCGAGCCTCGGGCCGATCCCCAGGCGGGTCTCAGCACTTATAGACTGTGCCGGCGGTGCTGGGTCCCTTCCAGGTATGGGCTGCGACCGGTGAGACCACATGTGTCCCGCCGGCTTCGGCGGCACGGATCTTCAGCCTGGCAAGGGCACTGTCGCGGGCGCTGTCGATCAGCAGCGTCTGATTGATGGTCGAATCGCCATTGATCTCCGCGATCTGCTTGCAGGCTTGAACGATTTCCTTGTTCTCCGTCACGACGACTGCGTTGGAGCGCGAGTTCGGAACGGCGCAGGCGGCGAGTGCGAGCGTCGACAGGAGCAGTATCGGGCGCAGTAGCATCGGGGTCTTTCCTGAAGGCCTGTGTGTGGCCATATCACATTTCGCACGATCAGCCGCCTGGCTGCAATTTCGGGAAACAGGCCGCCGCGGACGATCGCATTGAACCGCGGACGCAGGTGTTCTATCCCGGGGCCGCTTTCACTCAGGTCGCTTCAAGAGCCGCAGGCCCATCGCGCCGCAGCCGGCGACCTTTCGCATAAGGATCGACCATGGCCCGCAAGAAATCCAAACCGCTCGATGCCGAGTTCGTCATGTTCGACATCGTCTATTCCGATGGCTCGCGCTCGTCGAACCGGCGGGTTCCCTCCGACCTGCTCGGCGGGCTCGATGGTGACGAGCCGGCGCGCGAGGCCATCATGGAACAGGACCAGATCATCGCGGAGAAGTCCGGCAGGCCGGCTCTCGCGATCACCTCGCTGACCCGTTCCGGAAAGGCCGCCCCGGAAAAGCCGGCGCAGAAAGCCCGCCGCTAGCACGCGTAACCGCGACGCCACACATGCGGAAACCTTAATATCTCGTCTGCCTTGACGGTTGCCGTAGCGATAGTTTTCATGCGAATTGGCGGTCTTGGGTGGCTGAAAAAGGATATATTGATGCGTTCTCTTATTGTCGTGGGGCTTCTGGCCGCGGGGCTGGCCGGCTGCCAGACTGCACAGGAATCGATGGCCGACGCAGAAATCACCTGCGAAGCTCAGGGCTTCCGTCCGGGCACGCGCGCTTATCAGCAGTGCCGTTCTGCCAATTATGTCGAGAACCGCCGTGCATCGAATGAGACCGCCAGTGCGGTGACCGCCGGCGTTGCCGCGGGCGTCGTCGGCGGCGCAATTGTCGGTGCCGCAGCGTCTCGCCCCTATTACGGTCGCGGCTATTACTATGGCCGTCCCGGCTACTGGTGGTGACATTCCATTTCCGGGAGGCTTCGGCCTCCCGGTTTTTGTTTGAAGCGCGCACTGGTTGGTTGACCGGCTGCAGGTCTCCCCGATCACTTTTTAAGATCACCGGACTGGATCTCGAAATCCGTCCAATGATTTCACTTTTCTGTTTGCATCGGCTTGCCCGAAGGCCGCGATCCACCTCTCGGGCCGATGCTCTAGCGTTTCGTGCTGCGGCGTCGCACCGGAGCCGGCGCTGGCTCGCTCGATGACGTCAGCAGCGAGCCGAGCACATAGACCGCGATGCCAATGCCGAGCAACGCTGCGAGCGGCTCCTTCTCCGTCCGTTTCGCCAGCAGGCGGCTGCCATCACGGGCATAATCCTGGGCGATATTGCCTGACGATTGCAGCCAGCTTTCGCCGGCCTTCATCGAATCTCTCCCCGCCTTGATCATGTCGTCTCCGCCATAATCGGAGAAGAGCCGGCGCAGGCGCCCGTAGTCGGGCTCCCATTGCGGTCGTGCGGGTCGCATGCTCGCCCAGGCGATCAAGCCGACGCTGAGGGCGCCGAGGCCGAAGGCGACGACCGGATGGCGTTGGATGGCGCGCAGGGCAACCTCGCCCTTTTCCTGGGCGTAATGCCCTGCCTCGCCGGGATCGACATCGCGGATCGCGTCCTTGGCGCGATCATAGCCATCCTTGACGGTCCCAGCGAGATCGGCCGCCTTGGCGCGGATCGTATTGCCGGCACGCTTGGCCTCATCCTCTGCCTCGTCCCAATCCTTCGGCATGTCGGGCGGAAACGCATTGTTGGTCGCCATCGCGGACACTCCAGTCTCTCGTTTCGGGTGTGCAAACTGAACGATGCTGTAGCGACAGAGTTCCGTCAGCGTTCACGGAAATGTGCCGAGCCTGCCGGCTAAGGCTTGTTGAGGCCGACTTCCGGTCACGAGGGTGCCCAGATTGGATGCGAGGTCGTCACCATCCGATCGGGATCGACTAAGGAGATGATCATGGAAACACAGCACCTTCAGATGCAGTGCAACCCCATCATGACCGACCCGGAATGGATTGCCCTTGAAAGCCTCGACGAGGAGACCAAGCACTTCATCTTCGACGATGCCGTGTTGCTGTCGCTGCGGCAGCGGGGACTCGTGGAGCCGGCCGATGGCCTGTGGCGTGTCACTGCGCGCGGCCACCGGGCTCTGAGCGAGCGCAACTATTGGTGGCTCGCGCATACCCAGGCCTCGCGCTCGCTCTGCTCCAGCGCGTTCTCGGGGTGAGCGGAAGCCCTTTCGGCCAAAACCCGGTCTCTTGGCCATCATTGGCCGGGTGTGCCTCTGGATATCGCGCGGCGATACATCACATGACAGTCAGTCGTCCTGATTGAAGAGCGCCATGGCCAAGCCTGTCAGCATCACCGTTTCTCATGACCTCGGACGCGAGGCCGCCCTGGACCGGCTGCGCAGCGGCATCGACCGCATCCGCGACAAGCTCGGCATGGTGAAGATGCAGCTGGTCGAGGAGAACTGGGACGGGGATGCCGTCCAGTTCGGCGTCGCCGCACTCGGCTATACCGTCAGGGGCAAGCTCGAGGTCGAGGAGACGCTTGTCCGCATCGAGGTGATGTTGCCCTGGGTGCTCGCGGTCTTCGCCGAGAAGCTCGAGCTCGGCGTCGAGAAGCAGGGACAGGTCCTGCTCGAGAAGCCACGCTCCTGATCACAGGTGGCGGGCGCTGCCGGAACGCTTCGCGTTCGTAAAGTTTCCGTTCACCATCAGGCTGCTGCAGTGACCCATTGCGACAATTCGCCGGGCACGATCGGCAATATTATTGCTGCCTGAAGCGAGAGGGGCGGCGCGCTGCGGTTGAAATTCCACCTTCCGCCCGCCATGGTCTGACAACCCCTTTTCATCACTCACCGCTCCGGGAGACCAATGCATCACGGCCCGCTGATCGCCATCCTTGTCGCGGGCCTCGGCCTTGCTTTCGTCTTCGGGGCGCTTGCCCAGAAATTCCGCTTCCCTCCTCTCGTCGGTTATTTGCTCGCAGGCGTCGCGGTCGGGCCCTTCACCCCGGGGTTCGTCGCGGATCAGGGGCTTGCCAATCAGCTGGCCGAAATCGGCGTCATCCTGCTGATGTTCGGCGTCGGCCTGCATTTCTCGCTGAAGGACCTGCTTTCCGTCAAAGCCGTTGCCGTGCCCGGCGCCATCGTTCAGATCGGCGTCGCGACCTTGCTGGGCCTCGGCCTCGGCTTGCTGCTGGGCTGGACATGGGTCGCAGGCGTGGTCTTCGGCCTCGCTTTGTCGGTGGCGAGTACGGTCGTGCTGTTGCGGGCGCTCCAGGAGCGTCGCCTCGTCCAGACCGAGAAGGGCAAGATCGCGGTCGGCTGGCTGATCGTCGAGGATCTCGCCATGGTCCTCGCGCTGGTCCTGATTCCGGCGGTCGCTGATGCGCTGAACGGCGCGCGGCCGGGTGCGCCGAGCCCGCTTGCGGCCCAGTTCGATCTGGGGCTGTGGGGCGTGCTCGGGCTGACCCTCGCCAAGGTCATCGCCTTCGTCGCGTTCATGCTCATCGTCGGTCGTCGCGTCATTCCCTGGTGCCTGCACTGGGTCGCCCATACCGGCTCTCGCGAGCTGTTCCGGCTGGCGGTGCTCGCTGTCGCTCTCGGTGTCGCCTTCCTGGCAGCCAGCCTGTTCGGTGTCTCGTTCGCACTTGGTGCCTTCTTCGCGGGCATGATCTTGAGCGAGTCACCGCTCAGCCAGCGCGCTGCGGAGGAATCCCTGCCGCTGCGCGATGCCTTCGCGGTGCTGTTCTTCGTCTCGGTCGGCATGTTGTTCGATCCGGGGATTCTGCTGCGCGCGCCGGGCCCGCTGCTCGCGACGCTCGCGATCATCCTGGTCGGAAAATCGGTGGCGGCCTGGCTGATCGTGCGCGCCTTTGGCCGGTCGAATGCCGTGGCGCTGACGATCTCGGCCAGCCTGGCGCAGATCGGCGAGTTCTCCTTCATCCTGGCCGGGCTTGGCGTTTCGCTCGCGATCCTGCCGGAGCAGGGGCGCGACCTGATCCTGGCCGGCGCCATCCTGTCGATCCTGCTCAACCCGGTCCTGTTCGCGATCGTCGAGAAGATCAGCGCGGAGACGCAGCCGGCGAAGCCGAAGCCGAGCGTGGCGGCGCCCGCGCCGGCGCCTGAGCCCGAACGGGATATCGTGCCGACCTCGCTTTCCCAACACATGATCGTCGTCGGTTACGGTCGTGTCGGCTCATTGCTGGGGGCCGGGCTGCTCGCGCATGGCGAGAAGCTGCTGGTGATCGAGGACCAGTCCGATGCGATCGAAACCGCCAGGCGCGATGGGGCCGAGATCATCGTCGGGAATGCGGCTGATCCCGAAGTCCTTTCGGCTGCGGGTGTGGCGCGGGCCAAACGGCTCTTCGTGGCGATTCCGCAGAGCTTCGAGGCCGGCCAGGTTTGCATGCAGGCCCGACGCGACAACCCGACGCTGCCGATCGTCGCCCGCGCGCATTCGGATGCGGAGGTCGAGCACCTGACCAAATGCGGTGCGACGCTGACGATCATGGGTGAGGCCGAGATCGCGCGTGCCATGCTGGCGCTGTGCGTGAGACTGGGGTCGGCGCCAACCGAGCCGCCGCCGCCGGCAGAAGCAGCCTGAGGTTTCCGCTGGACCCCACGATATCCGCGATTGCCGGAAGGCGCCTTCGTAGGTCTCGGTGGAAGCGAGTTCTTTCGGATTGAGCCGGGCGGCCCAATGCCTCACGCCCGTTCGCGAGTGTGCTCAGGTGGGCTCGGTTTCCGATTTCGGCGCATCGGGAAACCGGTCCGTCCGATCAGGCATACCCCGGTCGGACCGCCGGAGACGGGGCCTTGCGGTTGAAATCGGCGGGCAGCTTCCCCACCTGCCTTGCCCGATGTCCTGCCAACCCAAGAGCCGATGAGCCAATTGATCCAGAAGCGCGCGCTGCTGCTGCGCAATCCCAAGGCGCGGCGTGGCCAGGAGTCGATCACGCCCCTCCTCGAGCGGCTGGAAGGCGGCGGGCTCACCGTAAGCGTTGAAACCTTCGAGGCATTGCCCGAGATCGCCCGCGATATCGTACGCCTGCGCCACATGGCGGATCTCGTCATCGTTTGCGGTGGCGATGGTTCGGTGTCCTCTGCGGCGCTCGCGGCGATGGAAAGCGGCCTGCCGCTGGGCATCATCCCGATGGGCACGGCCAATGACCTGGCTCGAACGCTCGACATCCCGATGGACCTGCTGGCAGCCGCCGATGTGATCGCGCGTGGCGAAACGCGCCCGGTCGATGTCGGCACGGTCAATGGCCACGCCTTCTTCAATGTCGCGAGCATCGGGCTGAGCAGCGAGCTCGCGCAAAGTCTCGACCCGGTGCTGAAGCGGCGTTTCGGAAGGCTGGGTTACGCGCTGGCCGCCATGAAGGTCATGACCCGGGCGTCCAGGTTCAGCGCGACCATCACCGAGAAGGGGCGGGCGATCGACGTCGAGACCTATCAGATCGCGGTCGGCAACGGGCGGCACTATGGCGGTGGCAATGTGGTGCAGGAGAATGCCGAGATCGATGACGGGCATCTCGACCTCTACAGCCTGGAGATGACGAACCTCTGGAAGCTGGCATTGATGCTGCGTTCATTCCGCTCGGGAACTCATGGTGCGTGGCGCGAGGTTCGCACTGCGAAATGCGTCGAGTTCGACATCGAGACGAAGAGGCCCATGCCGATCAACACTGACGGCGAGATCGTCACTGCAACGCCGGCCCATTTCAAGGTTCATCCCAAGGCCATCTCGATCTTTGCGCCGGCCTCCGCCACGCATTTGGCAATGGCGCGCCCTTCCTTGTATCACCGTTGACGAGGCGCTTTGGCGTGGCAGGGCTGCCTGGCAACATGGCCGCGATGCTGGGCGGACGGTAAAGCCGAGCCTCGCGACCTGCTCCGCAACCGTCAGGCAGGCACAGTGTCTGCCGCGGGCATCGCGGCCTTCATATCCATCCACGCCAGCTCGAGGACATGGCCGTCCGGATCCTCGAAGGCGCGGTTATACAAGAAGCCCAGGTCAATCGGGTCACGAACCTCGATCACATAGATGCCGAGCAACTGTTCCTTTGTCTCGGCAAAGGGACCGTCGGTGACGAGTGTCCCGCTCTTGCGCACGCTTGTCGCGGTATTGGTGGGCATCCGCCGAACCACCGGCCTGAACGTCCGGCCCGATTTGTCGTGTACGGCAATCAACCGGTCGACGACGACCGCTTCCTCCTCGCGCGACCAGGCGGTCGTGATATCCTTGTCATGGTAGCACAGCACGGTGTAAAGCATCTGCAGACCTGCCTTCGGTTCAAGGACGAAGCTTGAGCCCCCGTGCCGACATGTGGTGCCAGAATTTTGCCGGGTGGCCTGCCACCTGAAAAGATCGCGCTTGCCACGAACTCGCAGTGTCCCGAAACGCGCTGCCGGGATCGTTCAGACGGACAGCTTGCCCAACGCGCGGATCGTTTCCATGAGGCCCTTGTGCAGTTTCTTGTCGCGCCGGACGACGATCGCCAGCGTGCGCTTGAGGTTCGGGGTCAGGCTCCTCACCGCGACGCCGGATGGTGCTCGGTGGCCTGCGACGGCCATGCCTGGCAGGACGGCACAGCCCAGCCCTGCACCGACGAGTTCCTTGATGGCTTCGACGCTCCCCAGCGACATGATCGGCCTGAGCGTCACCCCAGACTGAGAGAGCCACGCATCGGCAATGCTGCGCGTCCTCCCGCCGGGCTCGAAAAGAATCACGGGCCGTCCGGCGAGCCAGGCCGGGTCGACCTTGGCGGGAAGCGGCATGTCCTGCGGCGCGATGAGCACGAACTCGTCGTCGAGCACCGGGGTCACGTCCAGCATGCGGCCCGCTGCAGGCAACGTCACCAGTGCGATATCGATCGCGTTCTCCTCGATGGCCTTGAGAAAATCGGTCGTGTTGCCGGTGGTGACCGTGATCTCGAGCGTCGGGAATTTCCGGCGGAGTTCCTTCAGCACCGGTGGCAGCAGATAGATGCAGGCCGTTGCGCCTGTTCCGAGCCTGACACGTCCCATCGCGCCCTTGCCATGCCGTGCCATGGCTTCGGTCGCGCTGCCGACCAGGCGGCCGATCTGGTGCGCATAGCCCAGGAGTTCATCACCTGCCGGGGTTGTCTGGCATTTGCGGCCGATCCGTTCGATCAGCGTCACTCCCAGACGCCGCTCCAGCTGGCGCAACTGCAAGCTGACCGCGGGCTGCGAGAGCCCTCGGCGTTCGGCCGCAGCGGTGAAGCTGCTCAGCTCCACGACGTCGACGAAGGCCTGTAACTGATCGAGACTGAGATTGGACACCCAAAGAATATCTCATGCTCCGTATAATGAGGCAAATCTTCCCTAATGACGGAGGGAGGCGTAGCCAGGGTGCCAGGATCCACCTTCGAAGAGCGAAACATGCCCAGCCTGGCGGAATGCCCATCACAGCTATCGGCCATCTCGTCGTCCAGGGTCGCAATCCGCGCGGCGCAAGAGCGCGACCTCGAGACCATCCAGGAGATTTATGCGCACCATGTTCTGCATGGGCTCGCCAGTTTCGAGACCGTTCCGCCTTCGCTCGACGAGTTGGCGGCCAGGCGCGCCGCTGTCCTCGATCTCGGCCTGCCCTTCCTGGTTGCGGAAATCGACGCGGCGGTCGTCGGCTACTGCTATGCGACGTGCTACCGGCCCCGGCCCGCCTATCGTTATACGGTGGAGGATTCCGTCTATGTCGCGCCGGGAATGGCAGGGCGCGGCATCGGGAGCCGGCTCCTGGCCGCCCTCATCGACCACTGCGAGAGGGGCCCCTGGCGCCAGATGGTGGCCGTCATAGGCAATAGCGACAATCGTGGTTCGATCGCCTTGCACGGCAGGCTCGGCTTCGAACCGGTCGGCACGTTTCGGGCAATCGGCTTCAAGCTGGGAGGGTGGCTGGACACGGTGCTGATGCAAAGGGCGTTGGGCCAGGGAGCCCATACGCCACCAGATGACGGTTCGTATCCATCGGCCTCGGCATGATGCGCCCCTGGGCGGTCTTCAATCTCGGTCTCACGCAGCTCATCTCGTGGGGGGTGACGTATTACCTGATCGGCGCGTTCGGCAATCTGATCGTCGCGGATACGGGCTGGTCGCGAGAGGCGGTCTACGGAGGGTATTCGCTTGCCCTCCTGGTGATGGGGCTGAGCTCTGCGCCGATTGGCGCACTGATCGATCGAAGGGGAGGGCGCTCCGTCATGATCGGGGGAGCGTGGCTCAATGCGCTCGGCTGCCTCTTGCTCGCGCTGGGAGGCAATCTCGCGCTCTACTTCACGGCCTGGTTCATGCTCGGTCTGGGCATGCGCATGTCGCTCTACGACGCTGCCTTCGCCACCCTGGCGCGGTTGCTGGGTAGCGACGCGCGCCGCCCGATATCCCAGATCACGCTCCTGGGAGGCCTGGCCTCGACGGTCTTCTGGCCGATCGGCAGTGCTCTTGCGGAAACCCTGGGCTGGCGGGGAGCCGTGTTCGCCTATGCGGCGATTTCTCTGCTGGCGATCCCGCTGCTGATCACATTGCCCGTCCCCTCGCGGCCGATCAGGTCGTCCTCCCGGTCCAGTACCGGCCGCATCGAAACCCCGCGTCGGAAGATTTGGGCGGCAGGCCTGTTTGCCTTGATCGTGACGCTGGCGAACTTCCTGAATTCGGCGATGTCGGCGCACATGATTGCGATGATGGTCGGCCTCGGGTTGAGCGCGTCGACTGCAATCATGGCCGCGAGCTTCCGTGGGATCGGCCAGTCGGCGGCGCGCCTCTGCGAGGTCCTGTTCGGAGCCCGGGTCGATCCCATTGCTCTCAACCTCTTTGCCACCGTCGTCCTGCTCGTCAGTTTCGTCGCTGGCTTCCTGGCGGTGTCGACTTGGCAGGCTGCGCTTGTCTTCGCCTTCATGTATGGCGCCGGCAACGGCTTGCTGACGATCACGCGGGGAACCGTGCCGCTCATCCTGTTCGATCCGGCGAGCTATGGACGCTTCGTCGGGACACTCGTGGCCCCGAGCTTCCTGCTATCGGCCACGGCGCCGATCGCCTATGCGGCCACGATCACGCGCTACGGCGACGCGGGTGCGCTCCTGCTGTCGGCCGCGGTCGCAACCGTCGGGGCCTTCGCAGCGCTCGCCTTGTTCGTTCTCGGCCATGTGCGAGCACCCTGACCTGGGCGAAGCCGGGCCGCCGGCGTTTCGCTAAAGGACGTAATCCTTGTAACGCTCGATGTATTCGCGCGCGCTCCGGTTTAGTTCTCTGATGCGCATCTCGGCGTCGTCGGCGTCGCCTCGGATGATCGCTGCCAGTACGGCCCGATATTGAAGTATGCCCGCCTGGGCACGGCCGGGAAGGAGCGCCACCCGACGGATCGTGACACGGGTGCGGTCGTAGATGCGCTCGAGCAGATCGGTGAGGACCGGGTTGCGCGCGGCTTCGGTTATGCGGGTTCGAAACGTCTCGATTGCCTCGACATGGCGGTCGATATCGCCTGCCTTCAGGCTTTCCTCGAATGACGGGCCGAACAATTCGCTGATGTCGTCCCAATCGCCCCTTTTCGAGTTCAGGGTCGCCAGCCGAACGGCGAGGCCGTCGAGCGCTTCCCGTACCTCGTAGAGGCGATATGTGGTCTCCATATCAACCGCGGAGACGATTGCACCCTTGTTGGGTTCTCGTGTGATCAGGCTGCGGTCTTCCAGCGTCGCCAGCACCTCGCGCGCCTTAGCTCGCGGCAAATCATAGGCCTGGGCCAGATCCTCTTCCGGAATGCGGCTGCCAGGGCTGATCGCCCGCGAGGAAATTTTCCTGCGCATGTCGGCGATGGCGCCCACGACAGTCGCCGCCTTTCTCTTTTGCCTAGGCATTCTGCAACCTCACGGTGTCGGTTCCCTTCGATAGAGCGGCTGAACAGATAGATCAATCGTCTCGACAACAGATTGTACAATCGATTGCAAGATAGTTGACACACGAAAATGTACACGCTTAACTCCACTCATGGCGATTGCCGCCGGGGAGGGAGCCGCATGAGGCTGAATCAAGAATTGGCCGTTCCGGGCCCTGAGTGCGCATCGTTGCTCGACAGGCGGAATGCCGCCGTGGCGCGTGGCGTCGCGAATGGCCCGCCGGTCTTTGCTTCACACGCCTCCGGCGCGAAGCTGACGGATGTCGACGGCAATGCGTTCCTGGATTTCGCGGGCGGAATCGGCACGCTGAACGTGGGGCACGCGCACCCGGACGTAGTGCAGGCGGTGAAGGCCCAGGCCGACCAGTTCCTGCATACCTGCTTCAATATCGTTATGTATCCCGGCTATGTCGATCTGGCCGAGAAGCTCATCGAACTCGTTCCCGGTTCATGGCCGAAGAAGGTCATGCTCCAGACGACCGGCGCGGAGGCGGTCGAAAACGCCATCAAGGTGGCGCGCAGCGCGACGGGGCGCCAGGCTGTCATTGCTTTCGAAGGAGCCTTCCATGGCCGTACCTTCATGGCTCTGTCGCTCACCGCGAAGGCGCCGGCCTATAAGAGCGGGTTCGGGCCCCTGGCGTCGGAGATCTACCGCGCGCCGTTCCCGGTCCTCTATCGTTCCGGCCATGAAAGCGAAGAGGCTTGCAGCGCGGCCGCCTTCGCCGAGTTTGCTCGGCTGGTCGAAATGGAGGTCTCTCCCGACGCCGTCGCTGCAGTGATCATCGAGCCGCTTCAGGGCGAGGGCGGCTTTCATGCTGCGCCTGCGCCCTTCCTGAGGCAGCTCCGCGAATACTGCACGCGGCACGGTATCGTGCTCATTGCCGACGAGATCCAGTCCGGTTTCTGTCGGACGGGCGAGTGGTTCGCGACGCAGCATGCCGGCATCGAGGCCGACCTTTACACACTCGCCAAATCGATGGGCGGCGGGCTGCCGATCGCCGCGTTAGTCGGACGCGCCGAGCTGATGGATGCGCCCCGTGTCGGCGGTCTGGGCGGGACCTATGGAGGCAATCCTCTTTCCTGCGCCGCCGCCCTGGCCACGATCGCGGTGATGGAACGGGATGATTATCAGGAGAAGGCCCGCCGCATCGGTGCGGTCGTCGAGGATCGTTTCTCCGGCTGGGCGCAGCAATATGCGATCGTCGGCGATGCGCGTGGCCTCGGGGCGATGCGAGCCATCGAGATCGTCCGGGATCGCAAATCTCACGCGCCGGCCGGCGATCTGGCGGCTCAGATCGTCGAAGAGTGCTATCGCAATGGTCTGATCCTGGTGAAGGCTGGCTTCCACGGCAACGTCATTCGCTTCCTTGGGCCGCTCTCGCTGGAGGCGGAGGAGTTGGAGCGCGGCCTCGGCATTCTCGGCGATGCGGTCGCCGCCGCAGACCGGCGCGCCAGCCCGCTGGCAATGAGCGCCTGAGATCGACATGAACACGCTTCTCAAGCTCAAAAATGCGCGCAAGGTCGTGAAACTGCTCGGCAATGCCGGGTCGGACAGCCAGGTTCTGGTCCTTTACGACCTCTTCACCGATCATAATGTCGAGGCGCTGGCGATCGCCCTGTCCGAAGCCGGCGCGGGCGTGCACCTCATGCAGATCGAGGGCTCGTCGAGACATGGGCGGCAGCTCTCCGAGATCACCGCGCAAGCCATGAAGGCGTCGGATCTCGTCATCGGACTGACCCGCGCCAATATCGCACACACACAGGCGCGTCAGGAGGCCACGCGCGCCGGTGTGGGAGTCATCGTTCTGCCCGAGTCGCATCAAGGCGATTTCTTCCTGGCAGAGGGTTGGGAGGCGGATTTCGTGGCCTTGCGGCCGCAGATCGAATGTCTGGCCGATGCCTTCACCCAGGCCGGCACTGCCCGTGTCACCAGTCCCGACGGGACGAACGTGACCATGAGCATCGCCGGGCGACGTGGTCGCGCCCTTCATGGCTTCGCCAACACGGTCGACATCTCCGCAGGCTACTGTCTCGAGGCTAGCCTGGCGCCGGTGGAGGGAACGGCCGAGGGCGTCATTGTCGTCAACGCCAGCATTCCAGGCGTGAGCCTGATCCGTGACGAGCCCGTCCGCATCCACATGGAGAAGGGCATGGCGGTCGCGATCGAAGGCGGAGCCGAGGCCCGGATGTTCAGCGACCTCCTGAAGAGCTTCAACGATCCGCTGGTCTATAATCTCGGTGAACTCGGCGTCGGCATGAATCCGAACTGCGTTCTCGACGGCACCATGCTGTCCGATGAGAGCGTTTACGGCTCGATCCAGCTTGCCCTCGGCACCAGCGCCTATATCGGCGGCACAGTAAAGGCCGCTGCCCACTACGACACCATCCTCACCGACGCCACGCTCGAGCTGGATGGACGCGCCGTCCTTCGCGGCAGGGACCTGCTGCTGGAGTACGTATGATGGGCATCGAGGTTTCGCGCGACGGGACAGGCGTGGTGACGGTCCTGCTCAACCGTCCCGAGAAGCGCAACGCTTTCACCATGGAGATGTACCAGGCGTTCGGCGCAGCCTTCTCCCAGCTTGAGAGTGATGACGCGGTCCGCTGCGTCGTCGTCAGGGGCGCCGGCGGGCATTTTTGTGCCGGGAGTGACATTGGCGGCTTCGGGGATGATCGCGACGGGCGCCAGCAAGCCCGCGACTATGCCGACTTCACGCTTGCGATGACGGACCGGCTCAAGAACCTGCGTCACCCGACTGTCGCCTGCATCGAAGGCGCTTGTGTCGGGGGCGGCCTGGAGATCGCCTCGATGTGCGACATCCGGATCGCGGCGTGCTCGGCCCGGTTCGGAGTGCCGATCAACCGCATTGGCATCACGCTGGACTACCGCGAGCTTGAGGACATCGTCGCCGTCATCGGCCATTCCGCGGCGCTCGAAATCCTGCTGGAAGGTCGAATCTTCGGAGCCGAGGAGGCTCTGTCGAAAGGACTCGTGACCCGGCTTGCCGATGATGATGCCGTCGCCGCCGAGGCCTATGGCGCCGCAGAGCGGATCGCCGGCGCGGCGCCTCTGGTCAATCGCTGGCACAAGAAATTCATCCAGCGCCTGCGGCAGGGCGGGACGCTGACGCCGGAGGAAAGTGACGAAGCCTATGCCTGCTTCGACACCGAGGATTACCGGCTGGGCCGAGCGGCGTTCGGACAGAAGATCAAGCCGGCTTTTGTCGGGCGCTGACAAGAAGATGACAGGTAAAATTCCGATGAGCAGCCGTCCGTCGCCAATCTCCGGCATGAAGGTCCTCGATCTCTCCCAGATCATGGCGGGTCCTTACTGCACCATGGTCCTGGCCGATCTCGGTGCCGAGGTGATCAAGGTCGAGAAGCCCGTCACCGGCGACGATTCCCGTGAGATGGGCCCCTATGTGAACGGCGAGTCGACTTGCTTCGCGCAGATCAACCGGAACAAGGAGGGTATCTCCCTCAACCTGAAGGATCCGCAGGCGCGCGATATCCTTTACGACATGGTTCGCTGGGCCGATGTGGTGGTGGAGAACTACCGGGTCGGCGTGACGAAGTCCCTCGGGGTCGACTACGAGACGCTGAGCAAGATCAATCCGCGCCTGATTTACTGCTCGGTGTCCGGCTACGGCCAGACGGGGCCTTATTCCGGGAAGGGCGGCTTCGACCTGGTCGCCCAGGGCCTGACCGGCATCATGAGCATGACCGGCGAACCCGACGGCCGACCCCTCAAATCCGGTATCGCGATTTATGATGTTGGCGCGGGTCTCACGGCCGCCTATTCGATCATCGCGGCCCATGTCCATCAGCTTAAGACCGGCGAGGGCCAGCACATCGACATCTCCCTCGCCGAATGCGGTCTGCCCTGGTTCATCTGGGAGGCTGCCGCCTATTTCGCCGAGGGTACGGTGGCAAAGGCGACGGGCAGCCGCCACCGCGTTTCGGCGCCGTACCAGGCACTGCGCACCGGCGACGGCTTCATCATCATCGGAGCCGCGAACCAGCGGACGTGGGAGAAGCTCTGCCGGGATGTGATCGGCCGTCCGGAACTGATCACCGACCCGCGATTTGTGACCAATATGGACCGGCTCGAGAACATTAAGGCGCTCGAGCCCCTGCTCGAAGAGGCTTTCGCCTCCGCCGATGCTGCGACCTGGATCGCGCGCTGCGAGGCGGCCAGTGTCCCATGTGGTCCGATTAACGACTTCGGACAGGCGATGAATGACCCGCATTACATCGCTCGCGGCATGATCGAGGAGATCGACCATCCCAAGCTCGGTGCCATGCGGATGATCGGGATTCCGACCAAATTCTCGAAGACGCCAGGTGCAATCAGGAAGCCGGCCCCACTGCTCGGAGAGGATACCGACAGGGTCCTGCGTCGGTTCGGCATTTCGGATGACCAGATCGCGAGCCTACGAGGCCGCGGCGCCGTTCAATAGACCGTCACTCGGGGGCGGAAAGCCGCCCCCAACCGTCCAAGAATAACGGCAAAAGCCAACATAGGGGAACGATGATGAAACAGCCTTACAATCTGTCACGCCGCGCCTTTTTGGTCTCAGGGACCGCCGCAGCAGGCCTAGGGGCGCTTCCGGGCCAAAGCTTCGCGCAGGGGGAGCGGGTATTTCGGCTCGGCGCGCTCAACTCGATCACCGGCATCGGCGGCCCCTACGGCCCCTACATGTTGGAAGCGATCAAACTAGCGGTGGCCGAGGTCAACTCTGCGGGCGGTGCGGCGGGCCGCAAGTTCCAGCTCTTCGCCGAAGATGATCAGACGAAGCCCGAGGCGGCTGTCCTCGCGGTCAAGAAGCTCGTCGAGATCAACAAGGTCGAGGCGGTCGTAGGCATCTGGGCGTCCTCGGTCGGCCTGGCGACGATGCCGATCACCAACGACGCCAATCTGATCACGATGAACACCTGCGGCGCGCCGGAGATGCTCACCGAGAACAAGAAGGGCCTCGCCTGGATGTTCCAGGCTTCCAATGCGATCTTCGGGAATGCCTTTGCGGAGGTTGCGCGGCGCCGGGGCTTCAAGCGCCCCGCCGTCATGGCCTTCAACAACTCGACCTTTGTCGGGCAGGCGAACTATTTCAAGAGCGCCTGGGAGGCCAATGGCGGCAAGGTCAGCGCCTTTGTCGTCTACGAGCCCAACCAGAGCAGCTATCGCACCGAGCTTGCCCGTGTCCTCGCGTCGAAGCCGGATGTCATCTCGCTCAGCGCCTATCGTCCCGACGCCACCATCATCCTCAAGGAATGGTACCAGAGCGGCCAGGACTGCAAGTTCATCATGCCTGGCTGGACCGCCAACGAAGACCTCGTCAAGGCGCTCGGCAAGGAAGCGACGGAAGGGCTGATCTCGATCTCGAATGTCGCGGCCGAGCAGCATCCGGCGTTCAAGCGTTTCGCAGCCGAATTCAAGACGATCACCAAGCGCGAGCCCGATATTTTTGCCGCGCAGTGCTACGACATGGTGATCACGCTTGCCCTTGCCCTCGAAGCTGCGGGAGCCCAGGCGGACGTCGCCGCCATCAACGGTCAGATCCGCGCGGTCACCGGGACCGGAGGCACCAAGGCCAACTCCTTCGTCGAAGGCCGCGATATCCTGCGCAAGGGACAGAAGGTCGATTACGACGGGGCGTCCTCGCGTCTCGAGTTCGGCAAGCATGGCGAGACGGTGCCCGATTTCGGTGTGTTCGACATTCAGGACGGCAAGCTCGTCCTGAAAGAGACCATCCCCGGCCAGCTGCCGGCATAGGAAGGTCGCACCGATGGATTGGATCTCGATCGCTAACGCGGTCATCAACGGCGTCGTGATCGGGATGTTACTGGCCTTGCCCGCACTCGCGATCACGCTCGTGTTCGGCATTGCTCGCTTTCCCAATGCGGCCACCGGCGACTACATGACCCTGGGCGCCTACACGACCATTGCCTCCCAGATGTTTCTGGGAGGCTCGATCGTAACCGCCGTGCTCGGCGCGATGACGATGACCGCCGCTGTTTCGCTGTTGATGTATTTCTGGGTCTTCCGGGCACTGGCGGAACGCTCGCACGTCGCCCGGCTTATTGCTTCCATCGGCGTGGCCTTTGCCGTTCGCAGCACAATCACCTTCTTCGCGGGGCAGGACCAATATGTCGTGGACCTGCCACTGGTGCGGGCCTGGAATTTCGGCGGAATCCGCATCCTGCCGACGGATCTCTACATCGTCGGCGCTGCGATCATCGCGCTCCTGCTGGTTTTCTGCGTCATGTATCTGACCCCGACGGGACGTCGCATGAGGGCGATCGCGGACAGCTCGGAACTGGCCGCCGCGAGCGGCATTCGAGCGCGCAGGGTGATGATCTTCCTCTGGGCCGTGGCCGGAGCATTCTGCGGACTCGGTGGTGCGCTGCTGGGCATCAAGGCAGTGGTGCTGCCCGAACTCGGCTGGGAACTCCTGATGCCGATGTTTGCTGGCGTGATCCTCGGCGGGATCGGCAGCCCTGTGGGCGCGGTTCTGGGCATCGTGACGTTCAGCATCGCGCAGGAAGTCGCGAGCTTGTTCGTCGGCCCTGCCTACAAGGTCGTTCTCGCCTTCCTGATCCTTCTTTGCGTGCTGCTCCTGCGACCGCAGGGAATGTTCGGCCGTCCGATTGCAGCGAGGTGATGCCATGGAAGGCTATTTGATCGCGATCTCGATCAGCGTGCTGATCTATCTCCTGATGGCGAGCGGGCTGGCGCTGCAATACGGCTTCACCGGCCTGGTGAATTTCGGCCATGTCGGGTTCTTCGCCATCGGCTCCTACACCTCGGCCCTGCTAGCATTGAAAGGGGTGCCGATCCCCGTCTCGCTGGCTGCAGCGACGGCGCTCGCCGCCCTCGCGGCCTACCCGTTGGGGATGATCTCGCTGCGGCTGGGCGGCGACTATCTCGCCATCGTCACGCTCGGCTTCTCCGAAGCTGTCCGCATGACACTGCAGACAGAGGAATGGCTGACGCGCGGCATGCATGGGCTGCCGGGCATCCCCAGGCTCTTTGCCGGTTGGGTCGATCCGAAAATGACCGATTTCTACATCTTTCTCTTGCTGCTTGCGGTCTGTGCCGTGGTCTTCCTGCTGATCCATCATATCATCAGGAGCCCGTTCGGCCGGGTGATCGAAGCCATCCGCGACAACGAGGTAGCGGTCAGGGCGCTGGGCAAGAATCCGGCCCAGTTCAAGACGCGATCCCTGATGATCGGGGCCGGAATCGCGGGCCTCGCGGGCGGACTCCAGGCCCATTACCTGACCTTCATCAGCCCCGAGCAATACGTCCCGCTCATCACCTTCTACATCTGGATCGCCCTTGTCCTGGGCGGTGTCGGATCATTGCGCGGCGTGGTCATCGGAACCGTATTGCTCGTCGGGTTCCTCGAAGGCTCGCGTTTCCTGCGCGATGTCTTCACCGGCGTCTCCGAGGTCCAACTGGCGAGCGTCCGGATCTGGATCATCGGCATGGCTCTGATCTGCGTCGTGCTCTACCGCCCGCAAGGCCTGTTCGGAAAATCGTCGCGGAGGAGCAACTGATGGCGCTCCTTTCGATAACCGATATCACGGCTCGCTTCGGCGGCTTTCGTGCCCTCGACTATGTTTCGCTCGAAGTCGGCGAAGGCGAACTGGTCGGGTTGATCGGAACGAATGGTGCGGGAAAGAGCACGCTGTTCTCGGTCGCCACCGGCTATATTCCGGCGGGGTCCGGCAGTGTGGTCTTCCAGGGCGAAGACATCACCGAAGTGCCGGTCCATCAGCGGGTCCGGCGCGGTCTCGCCCGCACATTCCAGGTCCCGCGTGAATTCAGCCACATGACGGTGTTCGACAACCTGATGGTGGCAGCGCGGGATCAGCGTGGCGAGAAGCTCGCCGCCCTGGTTTTCGCGCGCGGCGCGATCCGGCAGGAGGAAGAGCGACTGGCCGAGCGCGTGCGGGAAGTGATGGCCTTCCTCAACCTCGCGCGCGTCTCGGACGAACTGGCGGGCAAGCTCTCGGGCGGCCAGAAGAAGCTGCTCGAGATCGGCCGGCTGCTGATGCTCGAACCCAAATGCATCCTGCTCGACGAGCCTTTCGCCGGGGTGAATCCGGTTCTGATCGAGCAGCTCTGCGACCGGATCGTCGAGTTGAACCGGCGCGGCATCGCCGTGCTGATCATCGAGCACAATCTCGCCGAGCTCGCGCGCGTCGTGCCCCGACTCTACGCGATGGATCGCGGCAAGGTCATCGCCAGTGGCACGCCTGACGCGGTTCTCGCCGATCCGGGCGTCCGCGAAGCCTATATGGGGGGTGTGATATGAGCCTTCTGCAAATCGCCAACCTGTCCGGCGGTTACGGCGATGTCGACATCATCACCGGTATCGACATGCATGTCGGCGCCAGGGAAATCGTCACGATCGCGGGCACCAACGGCGCCGGCAAGTCGACCCTCATCAAGGCGGCGATGGGCATCCTGCCCCGTATCGCCGGCACCATGGTGTTCGACGGCATCGATCTGATGAAGCTGCAAATCGAGGACCGCGTCCGCATCGGCATTTCCTACGTGCCGCAAGTCCGAAACGTCTTTGGCACCCTGACCGTGCTGGAGAACCTGCAGGTCGTGGAACATGCGCCTGGCAAAAGCGCACGAATCCGCGACATGTTCGATCTCTTCCCCGCTCTGGCGGGGCGGCGCGGCACCTATGCGGAAAACCTCTCCGGCGGCGAGCGTCAGCAACTCGCCTTTGCGCGGGCCTTGATGTCCTCGCCCCGCCTGATCCTGCTTGACGAGCCGTCCGCGGCGCTGTCGCCGGCGCTGACCGACCAGGTCTTCGAGGAGGTCAAGCGGCTGCCGCAGGCCGATGTTGCGGTGCTGATGGTCGAGCAACGGGCACGTCAGGCGCTCGCCTTCAGCGACCGCGGATACATCCTCGATGCGGGGCGCATCGTCTTGTCTGACACAGGCGCAAGCCTGCTAGCCAACGAGGAAATGGGCGACGTCTATATCGGACGCGGCCAATCCCAGGCGGCAATGCCCCACGCACCTTCCACGCACGTCTAGAAACGGGACAGGCACAATGGACATTTCTTCCGTCGACCGGCCGGTGACGGCCAAACGGCCGGCTGCCTCGCGCACGGCCATGCTCACCGCGACCGAGGGCTTGCGAGCGCTCGATCAGGGGACTCTGACCTGCGAAGCCTGGGCACGCGCCTGCCTGGAGCGCATCGAGGAGCGCAATGGCGGCGTCAAGGCGTGGGTCCATGTGAACGCCGACGCCGCCCTCGCTCACGCGCGGGCTCTCGACCGGAACGGCCGTAGCCGCCTGTTCGACGGCGTCCCGCTCGGTCTCAAGGATACGATCGACACCGCCGACATGCCGACTGAGCTGGGCGATCCCGAGATATTTCCTCGCCGCCAGCCGCAGTCCGACGCGCCGGTGGTTTCGATGGCGCGCAATTTCGGCTTCACCATCCTTGGGAAGAACACGGTCTCGCGGCACGCCATCATGCTGCCGGGACCCGCACGCAATCCTCACGATCTGACGCGCACGCCGGCGGCCTCCTCGGCCGGCTCCGGCGCCGCCGTCGCCGATTTCATGACGCCGATCTCCATCGGCACACAGACGGCCGGCTCGATCCTGAGGCCATCCGCCTTCTGCGGAGCGGTAGGCTTCAAGCCAACGCTGGACGCCATTCCCTATGTCGGCATCAGGACCTATTCGCGCCCGCTCGACGTCATCGGGCCGATCTGTCGCTCGGTGGAAGACGCGACGCTCTTCATGCGCGGCTTCACCCGCGATCCGCGCTTCGATGCAACGACATCCGTGCGTACCGACATGCGCGTCGGCGTGTGGAGGACGAAGGATTTCGATAAGGCCGATCCCGCTGCGCTGGCCATCTTCGAGGACAATCTGCGCAAACTGGAAGCGGCAGGTGCGACCGTCCAGTCGCTGGTCATGCCCGCGATCTTCGAGACGATCGGGGAAGCGCAGGATGTGATCATGGCCTATGATCTGGCGCGCGAGTATGCCGACATCAAGCGCAACCATGCGGACAAGTGCGATCGCGAACTGATCGAATACCTCGAACTCGGCGAGAGCTACTCCGCCGACGATTATGCGCGTGCGCTCGACGCCGCGGACGCGTGCCGCAGGGCCTTCCACGATCTCGCGCGCGATGTCGACGTGCTCGTCATGCCGTCGACCTTGGGCGAGGCGCCGGAGGCGACGAGCACCGGCAGCTCCGCCTTCATCCGCATCTGGTCCCTGCTGCACAACCCTTCGATCACCTTGCCGGTGTCTCGCGGACCAGCAGGCTTGCCGCTCGGTTTCCAGGTGGTCGGCTGCGTCAAGGAAGATGCGCGCCTGCTCTACTGGTCTCGCTGCATCGAAACCATCCTGGGAAGCTCGGCCCATATCGCCTGATTGGCCCGAGCCGCGACGCCTGGCTGGAACTCTCATGGGATCCAGTGCACAAGCGATGGATGACGACGAGCTTTAGACCGGAGCAACGGGAGAGCGGCAGGGATGCGATCGTACGCACCGCAACCCTGCTGTTCGGTGAGCGCGGTTATCAGGGGGTGAGCATGCGCCTCCTGGCGGAGCAGCTCGGCATCACCGCCCCCAGCCTCTATCACCATTTCTCCTCAAAGGAGGCGCTGCTCTTCGCCGTCCTCGAGGACAATCAACGGGATTTCCTCGCAACGACCGAGGAAGCCGTCGCGAAGGCAGCTCCCGACCCAAGGCGCCAACTCGCGGCGCTGGTGGCCTCGCATGTTCGCTATCAGATCGAGAAGGTCGAATATGCCCGGGTCTATGACCGGACGTTCCTGGGAATGGGTCCGCTGGTCGAATTTCTCTCCGACGAGCAACGCGGCGTCATGCGTGTCTTGCAGCGCCGGCACACCGAGAATCTGCGCCGTGTGATCCAGGGCGGGGTCACGGAGGGTGTGTTTACGGTCAAGGACGTATCACTTGCCGCCTTCGCAATCATCTCGATGTGTGACGGCGTCATCACCTGGTATCGCAGCAACGGCAGGCTTACCGTGAAAGAAGCGGCCGGGCTCTATGCCACCATGGCGCTTGACCTCGTCGGCGTCAGACCAGATGCCGGGAGCTCCGCGCTGGATGGTCAATTGCCATCTCCGCGATGAAGCGTCGGTGGTTGGAGACATATTCCGCCGCGGTCTCCGCGATGTCGTGGATCTCCTGATCCGTCAACGACCGCACCGCCTTGGCAGGGGCCCCCACGATCAGCGAGTTCGGTTCGAAGCGCTTGCCCTGGGTGATGAGAGCGTTTGCGCCGACGATGCAGTTTTCTCCGATGACGGCGCCGTTCAGAATGGTCGAGCCCATGCCGACGAGCACCCGGTCGGCAAGCGTGCAGCCGTGCAGAACGGCGCGGTGCCCGACAGTGCACGAGGCGCCGACCGCCAAAGGATATCCTGCGTCCACGTGGAGCACGGCGCCGTCCTGAATGTTTGATCCGGCACCGATCGATATGCGGTCATTGTCGCCCCGGATGACGGCGGCGAACCAAACGCTGGTGTCGTCATCGAAGATGACGTCGCCGATGATCGAGGCATCGGGGGCGAACCAATAGCGGCCCGAGCGCGGAAGGGTCGGGCGCAGATCGCCCAGGTTCATGATTGGCATGGATCTTCTGTGGAGACCGAGGGATTTTGAGGCTTCTCACGGGGCAGGGCGCGGGCATCCGCCTCCCTTGCGCGAGTCTAGAAGCCGACCGAGAGACCCAGCCGCTTCGCTGCGTTCATGACGTGCCGCCGGGCGGCGCTGCGTGCCGCCTCCACACGTTGCTCGACAATATTGTCATAGATTTCCTTATGTTCCATGAGAACTGCCTCCGGCCGGCCGACATAGGAGGAAGAATTCAGACGGGCGATGCGGACAGAGTTCTTGAGCTGCGCTCCAAGAAGATCAACCAGCTCGAGAATGAACGCATTTCCGGTCGCCTTGGCGATCGTGCTGTGGAAAGCGAAGTCCGCGTCAATGCCGTCATCCCCATCGCGGATATTCGCATCAATGGCGTGGAGACACTGAGAGAGCGCGCGCAAGTCGCTGTCCGAACGCCTTAGCGCGGCATAGCCCGCCGCATCACCCTCGAGAGTCAGGCGCAATTCGAAGACCTGCGACAGCTGCTCGCGATTATTCTCGATCTCTCGTGGATCGAGCCGGAACGATCCCGCGGCGCGCATGCTCGTCACGAAGGCGCCGCTGCCCTGGCGCGCGTCGACCAGCCCCTCCTGCTTGAGCCTCGAGATGGCTTCCCTGATGACGGCTCGGCTGACACCCATGCTCCGTGAGAGTGCGAACTCGGTCGGCAATTTCTGGCCGATCTCGAGTTCGCCCCCGCTGATGCGTGCCGCGAGATCGCCGGCGATCTGCTCGGCAAGGTTCGGCCGTCGCAAGGGACGAGGCTCTTCGGCAGGCGTGGATCCGGCGCTCTTGGCTTTCATTTCACCCAATCCCTATCAAAGGAATATTTGTCGGGCAACTTTGATCGTCGCTGGAATGCGGCGCTTGTTCATGCTGCAGGAACACATTCTCGGGGCAGGCCTCTGCTCGATTCCAGGCGGAGCGTGTCATCTTCCCGCGAAACCTATGAAAGGCTCGCGCGCCCAGCTGTGTAACTCGATTCAGGGACATTCTTCGCGCTGCTTGGTTTTCGCGATCCGCAAAGTCGGGCGGAACGCGACCGCGCTTGACGGCCATCTTCTAGTATGTCTTTTTGTCCGACAACCAAACGCTTGTTAAGTTCAAGACAAGAACAAAGAATGCAGCATCCGGGGAGGCTGACGTGAACGCAATCAAACTGCCATACGAGTCGAACGGCGGATGCATAGCCCAGCGGAGGTGCCCTGGAGCCGCGGGCATTGGTTCCGGGCTTGGTATGAGCGTCTTGTCCGCCTGAGCCCGCGAGACGCTGCCTATGTCGACATTGTCGCTGATGAGTCTGGGCTCCGACGGTTGGGGCGTGGCGATGCTGGTCGCTGCCGGCGTGACCTTATCAGTCGCCGCCTGCGGCTTCCTCCTCGGTTCTGTGATCGGTGGCCTTGTTGCCTGGGTGAAGCTGTCAGGCGGTGCGGTCGCTCGCGCTGCGGCCGATGCCTACACCACGATTCTTCGCGGCATTCCGGACCTTCTCATCATCTACCTCTTCTATTTCGGGGGGAGCGCGCTGCTCAGCAGCATCGCGGGACTTTTCGGTCCCGGGGGCTTCGTCGGTGTGTCGGGGTTCGCCGCGGGTGCCGCTGCGATCGGCATTATCTCCGGCGCCTATCAGTCAGAGGTCTTTCGAGGCGCGTACACGGCGCTGAACTGGGGTGAGATCGAGGCGGCGAAATCCGTGGGCATGCACCGCACGCTGATGTTCCGCCGCATCATCGCGCCACAGGTGCTGCGATATGCCATCCCGGGCCTGGGCAATGTCTGGCAACTGGCCTTGAAGGAGTCCGCCCTCGTCTCGGTCACGGGGCTGGTCGAGCTGCTCCGCCAGTCGGCCATTGGCGCCGGCTCCACGCGTGAGCCGTTCAGCTTCTATCTCGCTGCCGCTGTGCTCTACCTGGCAATCACCACGGTTTCCTCATGGGGATTCCGGCGCGCCGAGAGCTACGCGATGCGCGGCGTCCGGAGAGCCTGAATGCAGCCCGCTCACATGCCCATCACCCTCAAGCATCCTGAGAAGCGAAGCCCGTGATTGACGCCGCATTCATGGGGGAAACCTTCCTCAAGCTGCTGGAAGGACTGCCCCTCACACTCAAACTCACGTTTTCATCCGTCACTCTGGGTCTGATCGTTGCGATGGCCCTCGCGACGATGCGCATGTCAGGGGTGCCGGTCCTGGACTGGCTTGCGCGCAGCTATGTGTTCGTGTTCCGCGGGACGCCGCTTCTTGTTCAGATCTTCCTCATCTACTACGGGCTCGGTCAATTTCGGCTGGCCCTGCAGGCCATGAACCTATGGGGTTTCTTCCGCGAGCCGTATTGGTGCGCTCTGCTCGCCCTGACCCTGAATACCGCCGCCTATGTGAGCGAGATCATCCGCGGAGGCTTGCAGTCCGTCCCGCAAGGTCAGATCGAAGCGGCACGCGCCTGCGGGATGTCGCCGCTTCTCCTCTATCGGCGGATCATCGTTCCGATTGCTGTCCGTCAGGCACTTCCGGGCTACGGCAATGAAATCATCCTGATGGTGAAGGCGACCTCGCTCGCCTCGATCATCACGATGATGGAAGTGACCGGCATTGCGCATAAGCTGATTTCGCAGAGCTTCCGCGCGATCGAGATCTTCATCTGCGCCGGGGCCATCTACCTCATTCTCAATTTCCTCGTGACGCGGGCCATTCAAGCCCTGGAGCACAGGCTTTCGCCGCATCTGCGGGACGCGCCCATGCCCATTCAGCGCCTTGAGCCGGTCCATGAGTAGCGGAGACGATCGGTGACCTCATTGTCCACGCCAGCCGTTTCGGTGCGCGATCTGCGCAAAAGTTTCGGCTCCTTGGAAGTTTTGCGCGGTATTTCGCTCGATGCGGCCGAGGGACAGGTGATCTCAATCCTCGGCTCGTCGGGCTCCGGCAAGTCAACGATGCTTCGATGCATCAACGTGCTGGAGACGCCCGACGCCGGCGAGATCGCGATCGGCGGTGAAGTCATTGCACTGCGCAAGGGCCGAAACGGACGCACGGAGCCGGCTAATCGCTCCCAGGTCGACCGGATCCGCTCCCGCGTCGCGATGGTCTTCCAGAGCTTCAATCTCTGGTCGCACCTGACGGTGCTTGAGAACGTCATCGAGGCGCCGATCCATGTGCAAAAGCGACCAAGGGCGGAGTGCATCGCCGAGGCCGAGGCGCTGCTTGCGAAGGTCGGCATCGTCGACAAGCGCAACCACTATCCGGCTCATCTGTCGGGCGGCCAGCAGCAGCGTGCCGCAATCGCGCGCGCCCTCGCCATGAAGCCGAAGCTGATGCTGTTCGACGAGCCAACCTCGGCGCTCGATCCCGAACTCGTCGGCGAGGTCCTGCGCGTCATGCGATCGCTGGCGGAAGAGGGCCGCACCATGCTCGTGGTCACGCACGAAATGGGTTTTGCCCGGGATGTCTCGTCTCGCGTGGTGTTCCTCCACAAGGGGATGGTGGAGGAGGACGGGCCGCCTGGCGAAGTATTCAGCGCACCAACATCGCCACGGTTTCGACAATTCATCTCTGAGCATCGTTAGGAGGGGACACGATGAACAACCCGAGATTTCGACTGGGCTGGCTGGCGCTGAGCGCTTGCGCATTCCTGGCGACTGCCGCCGAAGCACAGCAGGGAAAGGAGATCACCATCGCAACCGAAGGTGCCTTCATGCCCTGGAACTACACCGAGCCGAGCGGGAAGCTCGGCGGTTTCGACGTCGAGTTGGTGAACGATCTCTGCCGCCGGATGAATGCCAAGTGCAAGGTCGTCGGTCAGGACTGGGCCGGCATCATCCCGGCTCTCCAGGCCGGAAAGCACGATGCGGTGATGACGGGAATGAACATCACCGACAAAAGGCTGGCGGTGATCGGCTTTTCGAGGCCCTACGCCACGAGCCGCCACGTCTTCGCGACGATGACCGATCGCGAAATGCTCAATCTGCCCAAGAGCGGACAGCTGATCGACATCACATCTCTGAACGACGACGGCAAAAACACGATTGAGCAGATGAAAAAGCTGATCAAGGGGAAAACGATCGGCGTGCAGACATCGACCAACGCCCTTGCATTCCTGGAGACCTACTTCAAGGGAGACATCGAGATCAGGGAGTACAAGACAGCCGAGCAGCATGATCTTGATCTCTCCGCAGGTCGCATCGATGCGGTGTTCGTCGATTACGCGTCTGCGATGTCGTCGCGTGAAAGGAAGGAACTGAACGGCATGACCGTTGCGGGGCCGTCATTTCGCGGCGGACTGCTTGGTCGTGGCGTCGCGATCGGCCTGCGCAAGGACGATGGCGAGCTCAAGCAACGCTTTGACCAGGCGATCGAGCAGGCACTCGCGGATGGCACGATCAAGACTCTGTCGATGAAATGGTTCAAGTCCGACATGTCGCCTCCGCAATAGTCCCGTCGATGGAGTGGATTGACGGACTGGATCTTGAGAACCCCCGGGCGGGCAGGGCTGTCGGCCGAGCCCACCCGGACCGAACTCCGCCTGTTGACCTTAGGTCGGCAAGGCCAGGCACAATCAGTGGCCGGTGCAAGCAAAGCGAATCCGTCTGACGGGGCGAGAGTTCCCAAACGGTTCCGATCAACACGCCCGGATTTGCCAGCGATCGAGCACAGACATGAGCGACACCAGACATCTTGACGCCATCAGCGCAATCGTCGGGACCAAGGGATTGGTCACAGACGCTGCCGATAGGCGCCGATACGAGGTCGGAGCACGGTATGACGAGGGGAGGGCGCTATTCGTCGTCCGGCCCGGGACAACCGAAGAGGTGTCCCGCATCGTCGCCTATGCGGTCTCGAATGGCATTCGCCTCGTGCCCCAAGGCGGGAATACGGGTGTGGTCGGGGGATCCACTCCCGATCAGTCGGGAACGCAGGTCGTTCTCAGCGTCGACCGCTTGAGCGCTCCGCTCGAAATCGATCTGACCAATCGCACGGTGACGGTAGGGGCCGGCGTTCGCTTGTCGACGCTGAATGAGACCCTCGCGACGCATGGGCTCTTTCTGCCGATCGATCTCGGCGCAGATCCGATGGTTGGCGGCATGATTGCCACGAACACCGGTGGCGCTCGCTTCCTCCGTTATGGCGCCATGCGGCGACAGGTTCTGGGTCTGGAGGTCGTGCTTCCAGATTGCAATGGCACCATCCTTGACCTCACAACCGGCCTGCGGAAGGACAACGCGCATATCGACCTGAAACATCTCTTCGTCGGGACGAGCGGGGCGTTCGGCGTTATTACAAGGGCGGTTCTCGAAGTGCAGCGCGTCCCGCGACAGGTCGCGACGGCGTTGCTCGTGCCGCGTGACGATGAGGCCATTCCCCTCCTGCTCACGGCGCTTGAGGAAGCGTGCGGCGAGTATCTGAGCGCCGTCGAGGGGATTTCGCGGAACGCGATGAAGCGAACATTTGCCCATGTCGAGCGCCTGAGGAATCCGTTCGCTCGCGGCGAGATTCCGCCTTACGCGATCCTCGTCGAACTGACCCGGAATTGGCCCGAGCGCGGGCATGAAGCCGCGCTCCCAGCCGTTCTCGAGACCGTTCTCGCCGAGCTGTTCGAGCAGGATGATCCGCTGCTCGCCGATGCGCTGATTGGTCGGTCGGAGGAACTCTGGGCGTTGCGGCATTCCTTGCCGGAGGGGCTGAAGGCGGCGGGGCATGTGATCGCCTTCGATCTTTCCCTGAAGCGCTCAGACCTTGTTCCCTTCCGAACCGAGATCATTCCGCTCCTCAACGCCGAGTTCCCCGAGCTCGAGCTCTGCGATTTCGGGCATATTGCCGATGGCGGCATGCACTTCAATCTTGTGCATCCCGGCCGGCCAGATGCCGCCTATATCGACCGCGTCCGGGACAAGGTGCTGGACGTCGTGATCCGAGGCTACGCGGGCAGTTTTACCGGCGAGCATGCGCTGGGCCGATCAAACCAGTCTCTCTACGATCGATACACACCGGAACTCGTGAAGCAGCTTTCGGGATCTCTCCAGGGCGCGCTGACCGAGGCTACGATGGGAAACGTGCGTTTCGCGTCGGCGAACCGGGCGCCTCGTTAGCGCGGTTCTCCGGGTCTCAACTGCGTTCATCCTGCCGGTGCTGAAATGACCTGAGACGCAACTGCGCCAGCAGGGCCCCGGCTGGAGCAGGCGCTTGGAGACGCCCGCCTACGGACGGGAGTCCAGGTTCGGCTCACGGCGCCCCCGAGCTTGGAGCCTTTCCGTGCACCTTCTGGCGCTCAAGATGCAGATGCGCGACGAAGTCGGAGACAAGTTGCGAGCGCAGGCTGTGCGAGGGGTAGAGAACTCCGAAATTATAGGCGATGGCCGGCCGGAACGGACGGGAGACTAACCCCAGCGGTTCGAACGCTTTTGCCGTGAACGGGTCCGCAATCGTCAGGCCCAGTCCCTGCGCCACCATCTGGCAAGCAATGGCGGCGATCGGGGTTTCGACGCGAACGTCGCAGCGCACCCTGGCGTCGTCGAGCACCTGCTGCAGCGAGCGGGACATGAAACTCCCCGCGCCCTTGCCGATGAACGGCATGCCGTCCAGGTCCTGCGGGACGATCTCCGGCCGCACCGCAAGCGGGTGACCGGCCGGCATCACGCAGACGCCGATGGCAGGGTCGAACAGCTCGATCTCGACACCGGGCTTGTCCATCGGGAGCATCGCGAAGCCGACATCGAATTGCTGTGTCGAAACCCACGAGGCAATCGACTCCGAACGCTGCGCCTGGATCGCAGCGGCGACGCTCGGGCGGTCCTTGAGAAATCCGGCAAGGGCGACAGGCAGGAAGGTGTGCGCCAGCGCGGGCATGCTGACGATCCGCAACTGCTCGACGCGGCGCTCCTTGATCTGGGCGGCGCGCTCGCTGATCCGTTCGAGCCCGACGAAACTGCGCTCGACTTCCTGATGCAGGGCCATCGCTTCGGGCGTCGCGACCGTGCGGCCATCGCTGCGCGTGAACAACACGAATCCGACCGCCTCCTGCAGCTCCTTCATCAATCGGCTGATCGAGGGCTGGGAGCTGCGAAGCAGGCGCGCGGCCTTGGTGAAGCTCCCGACATGCAGAACCGCGTTGAAGGCTTCGGCATGCCTGTGGGTGATCTGAGCCAAATCCGGCACTCCATTCCCGTTCCGCTACGGTCGGCCTGACCGGGCATTGCGACCCGGTCGGTGCGCCGGCAGGGCAATCGCGGCGATACCATATCAAATCTGAATGGCGTGATCCATAATCAGTCGATTGACAGATGGGTGCCGCTCCCCAACCCTTGGCTGCAACGGGGGCCGTGTTCCCCGGCCAAACAGGGGATTTTTCGGCATGGCCACTTTGCGTTCGACTTCGCTTGGATCCGTCTTCGCCCTCGCGCTCGCCACGGGCGGCCTTGTCAGCGCGGGAGCGAGCGCCCAGCAGACGATGTATGTCGCGGGCTATGGCGGCTCCTTCGAGCGCCTGATGCGCACCGCGATCATTCCGCCCTTCGAGAAGGCGAACAACGTCAAGGTCGAGTATGTCGCGGGACAGTCGACGGCGACGCTCGCCAAGCTGCAGGCCCAGCGCGGCAAGCAGGAGATCGACGTCGCCATGGTCGATGACGGCCCGATGTATCAGGCCGTGCAGTTCGGGTTCTGCGCGCCGATCGAGAAGGCCCCGGTGCTCGACGATGTCTATCCGATCGCGAAACTGGACGAGAAGGCCATCGCCTTCGGCATCGGCGTCACCACCCCGGTCTACAATGCCAAGATCTTCAAGGAGAAAGGCTGGCCGGTGCCGACCTCCTGGGGCGACCTCGGCAACAGCGCCTATAAGGGGCAGCTTGCCCTGCTCGGCGCCGCCAGCACGACCGGCCTGCATGGGCTGATCATGGTGGCGCGCGCCGAGGGCGGCGGCGAGAGCAAGATCGAGCCCGGCTTCGCCGCCTTCAAGGACAAGATCCGGCCCAATATCCTGACCTTCGCACCCTCCGCACCGAAGCTCGAGGAGCTGCTGCAAAGCGGCGAGATCGCGCTGACCGTGATCTCGCGCTCGCGCGCCGTCGCGCTGAAGAAGGAGGGCCTGCCGCTTGAAGTGGCCGAGCCGAAGGAAGGGGCCGGCGCACTGATGGTGACGATGTGCCCCGTCGTTGACAGCGACGTGGCGCCGCAATCGCAAAAGTTCATCCAGCACATGCTCTCGCCAGCCATCCAGAAGGTCTTTGCCGGCGCGGGCTATGGCCCGGTGAACCGCAAGACGGAGCTGACGGCGGATGAAGCCGCGGGGCTGGCGGTCGGCGACCAGGCCGTTTCCAAGCTCGCCAAGATCGACTGGCCGACCGTCAACCAGAACCGGGCTGCGTGGACGCAGCGCTGGAACCGCGAGATCGAGCGCTAGATCAGCGGACCGGATCTTATCCGATTCGCCGATCTAACCTTTTGATCTGCATCACCTTTCGGGCCGATTCCTGAAGCCCTCGTTCCTCCGGACATCAGGCCTGCGCCAAGGGCGCAGGCGGTTTCATGGATCACCCTCGACTATGGCCAAGATCGCCCTTCGCGGGCTTACCAAGCGCTTTGCCGCCTTCACGGCGCTCAACGGAATCGACCTGGCGATCGAGCCCGGCGAGTTCGTCGGGCTGCTCGGTCCGTCCGGCTGCGGCAAGACCACGACGCTGAACATCGTCGCCGGCTTCGAGGAGCCGACCAGCGGCGAGGTACTGCTCGACGGGCGCAGCCTCCGGGGTGTTCCGGCCAGCCAGCGCGGCATGGGCATCGTCTTCCAGAGCTATGCCCTGTTCCCGCACCTGACGGTCGCCGAGAATGTCGCGTTCGGGCTCGAAATGCGGAAGATCGCCAAGCCCGCCCGTCAGCAGAAGGTCAAGGAAGCGCTCGATCTGGTGCGTCTCGGCCATCTCGCCGAGCGCTATCCCCGGCAATTGTCCGGCGGGCAGCAACAGCGGGTCGCGCTGGCGCGGGCGCTCGCCATCGAGCCCGCCCTGTTGCTGCTCGACGAGCCGCTTTCCAATCTCGATGCCAAGCTGCGCGAGGAAATGCAGGTCGAGATCCGGGCGATCCAGCGCCGCGTCGGCACGACGACGATCATGGTCACGCATGATCAGGCCGAGGCGCTGGCGACCTGTGACCGGATCGCGGTGATGGATGCCGGGCGGATCGTCCAGCTTGCCGATCCGTTGACGCTCTATGACGCACCGACGAGCCATTTCGCCGCGAGCTTCGTCGGCCGCTCCTCCCAACTCAAGGCAAGGATCGTCTCGGTGGAGGCCGGGCGTTGCTCGCTGCGCATCGAGGGCGTCGAGGCGGCGGTGCCCGGCACGGCGCAGCCCTCGCTTTCGGCAGGCAGCGCGGTGGTGATCGCCTTGCGCCCGGAAAAGGTCCGCCTCGTGCCGCCCGGGACCGGTTTTCTCGGCGGTCGGCTGACATCACGGGTCTTCCAAGGCAGTTCATGGCTGTTCTCCGTCGAGACGGCCATTGGTGCGGTCCTGTCGTCGGAGCCGCATCGTGGAGTGCCCGCCTTCAACGAGGGCGACGATGTCGGGCTCAACTGGCGGCCCGAGGATGCCGCCATCATCGCGGACGCGCATCATGGCTGAGGCATCCAGGAGCCGCGTGCCGCTGCTGCTCAGTCTGCCGGCGCTGCTCTTCTTCGCAGCGCTTCTGGTGACGCCGCTGGTGATGATCGCCGTGCTGAGCTTCCAGTCCTTCGACCTCGCGACCGGTGCGACCGGCGGGGCGACACTGTCGAACTTCGCGGATACGCTGGGCGATCCCTATTACCACACCATCTTCCTGCGGACGGTCGGGATCGCGCTGGCGACGACGGTGCTCTGCGTGCTGATCGGCGCACCCGAAGCCTATTTCCTGTCGCGGATGCGACCACCCTGGCGCTCGATCTTCCTGATCGTGACGCTGAGCCCGCTGCTGATCTCGGTCGTGGTGCGCACGCTCGGATGGGCGCTGCTGTTCGGCCGCAACGGTGTGATCAACAACGTCGCCTCCGGGCTCGGCCTGACGAGCGGGCCGATCCCGATGCTCTACACCATCCAGGGCGTCGTCATCGCGCTCGTCCATGTCGCGGTGCCGTTCATGATCATCTCGGTCTGGGCCGCCCTGCAACGGCTCGACCCCAAGGTGGTTCGTTCGGCGCAGTCGCTCGGCGCTGGCGAGACCACGATCTTCATCAGGATCATCCTGCCCCAGATCGTGCCCGGCATCCTGTCGGGATCGCTGATCGTCTTCGCGCTCGCGGCCAGTGCCTTCGCGACGCCCGCGATCATCGGCGGGCGCCAGCTCAAGGTCGTCGCCACCGCCACCTATGACGAGTTCCTGGGCACGCTGAACTGGCCGCTCGGCGCGGCGATCGCGATCGTGCTGCTCATCGTCAACGCCACGATCATGCTGACCTATAACCGCTTGCTCGAGCGGCGCTATGCGAGGTTTGCCCAATGAACCGCAACGGCCCCGTCGCGCTCCTCTGCCACAGCCTGTTCGTCATCTTCATGCTGGCACCGCTAATTGTGGTGATGTGGATGTCGCTGACGCCGAGCAACCTGCTCTCGCTGCCCACGACCTCGTTCTCGCTGCGCTGGTTCAGGGCCATCCTGGCCAATCCGCAGTTCGTTTCCGCCTTCTGGATGAGCATCGTGCTCGGCGTCGTTGCCGCGACCTGCGCGATGGCGCTCGCCGTGCCGGCCGCGCTCGCTCTGGCACGGCATCAATTCCCCGGGCGCGAGGCCCTGGTCGGGCTGTTCCTGTCGCCGCTGATCATCCCGCATGTCGTGCTCGGCGTCGCGTTCCTGCGCTTCTTCACACAGGTCAATATTACCGGCTCGACCGCAGGCCTGCTCGCCAGCCACGTGCTGATCATTTTCCCCTATGGGCTGAGGCTGGTGCTCGCGGCCCTGACCGCGGCCGATCCGGCGCTCGAACGCGCCGCGATCTCGCTCGGCGCCTCCAGCTGGACCGTGTTCCGGCGGGTGGTGTTTCCGCTGATGATCCCCGGCGTCGCCGGCGGCTGGGTGATCTCATTCATCCAGAGCTTCGACGAGGTGACGATGACGGTGTTCGTGGCGACGCCGTCCTCGATGACGCTGCCGGTCAAGATGTACCACTACATCGAGGAATCGATCGATCCGCTCGTCGCCTCGGTCTCGACCGTCGTCATCCTGCTGACCTTCCTGCTGATGGTCCTCGTCGACCGCATCTACGGGCTCGATCGCATGCTGGTCGGGAAAGGCTGACTAGCCGGGCTGACCGGCAAGCGCGGACAGGCCAGGCCGCCGCGCCCCCCTCTTCTCAATCGTCAAGGACATTCCAGATGAAAGCCATCGTCGTCGGTGCCGGTGTCATCGGCTCGTCGGTCGCCTATCGCCTCGCCCAGGCCGGCGCGGCGGTCACCATCGTCGAGGAAAGGCGGATCGGCGGCGGCACCTCCAGCGTGACCTATGCCTGGGTCAATGCCTGCGAGAAGCTGACCTCCCATGCCTATTACAAGTTGAACTTCGCCGGCCGGCAGGCCCATGAGGACATCCTGGCCGAGTTTCCGCACGCGAACTGGTACCACCGCCCTGGCGTGCTGCAATGGCAGAATGCGGAGGCCGAAGCCGGCGCACGCGACGGCACCGACCCGCTGGTGAAGCTCAGGCAGCTGATCGACTGGGGCTACCCGGCCGAGCTGCTCAGTCTGAAGGAGGTTCGCGAGCTCGAGCCGGAGATCGACCCGGACGTGATCGGCAATGCGCCGGTGATCTACTACCCCCGGGATGGTTGGCTCGATGCCGTGCCCTATGCCGGCGCGCTCGTCACTGCTGCGCAGGAGCGCCATGGTGCGAGGCTCGTCAACGCCAAGGTCTCGGGACTGCTGGTCAGCGGCGGGCGCTGCGATGGCGTGGAGATCGCGGGCGGCGATCCGATCCATGCCGATATCGTCGTGAACTGTTCGGGACGCTGGTCCAACGAGGTCGCCAACCGGAGCGAACATCAGGTTCCGCTCGCACCGACGGTCGGCCTAGTCGCCTATACCCCACCGGCGGGCGTGACGCTGCGCAGTGCCTTGCGCACTCCCCTGCTCAATATGCGGCCCGATGGCGGCGGCAGGTTCCTGCTGCGCTCGAACGAGCTTGACCGGCTGGTCGCCGCCGACGCCGCTTCCCTGCCCACGCATCCCCAGGCTCAGGAACTGCTCGCCCGGGCCAAGACGACGATCCCGGCACTGCGCTCCGTCGAGGTCGAGGCCGTTCGCATCGCGATCCGGCCGATCCCGCGTGACACGCTCTCGGCTGTCGGGCC